>JAZRCC010000177.1:0-4444 GCA_045635405.1 Alistipes sp. | reverse complement strand
GGGTGTTGCGGAGAGAGCCACTAAATGGGTGGGCGACGAGCATAAGTAGCCATTTTTGCGATGTGCAACAGCGGAAATTTGCCAATTGCAAAAAAAATAGTATATTTGCACCTCGAACAAGGAAAGATGCAGGAGTGGTTGAACTGGCCCGCCTGGAAAGCGAGTAAACCCCAAAAGGGTTTCGGGGGTTCGAATCCCCCTCTTTCCGCAAAGTGAAACGAAGCAAAGAGATGTCTAAAAATATCGACATCTCTTTCTGTTTTGCAGCAATACGCTCGCCAAAAAGGTGCGAAAAAAGGGCGTTCGGAATTCCGAACGCCCTCGTCTATTTAATAGTAGAACGGATTACTCCTCCAACTTGTAGAGCGATGGAAGCGATGCTCCACTCTGCATCGAGCTATATGCACCATAAGTGTTGTAGCCCGAAGTGTACTGCATATACTTGTTCTTATCCTTGTTGGTAACCTTGAATGTACCGTCGCCATTTGCGGTGCATACCCAAACATTACCAGCCTGTGTTGCCGAAGTTGTAAGGTTGAACGAGTTGTAAGAACCGGTCATATAGAGGTACTTACCATCGGTACCCTTGATAGTGTAGCCACCCGAAACTGCGGTGAACTCCCAAGCAAGTGCATCGGTTGTGTCATCCGACATAATCTTGTCGCCCTCAACAGTTACGTTGCCAACAGGCAAGTAACCGTAAGTCTTGGTACCACCCAAAATTGCAGCAGCCTTTGTGCCAGCAACGATGAGGTACTTGCCACCAGCGGTAACCTCGGTAACCTTAACATAGTACTTCGCACCAACAGCGGTCTGCTTCTGCGAAACTGCGATTGTGCACTCTACACCGTTAGCAGCCAACTTAATCCAACCCTCACGAGCCTCGCCTGTATTCTCGGCAACGCTGTAAGTGAGAGTTGTGCCTGCCAACGATGCAGCAGTTACTACCGTACCGTCGAATGTAACGGCAACTGTCTCGGTGATGTTGTGCAACGAAACATTGTGAGTAGCACCTGTAACACCCTCGGCTGCAACACCCTCGATATCGGTAGCCGAAATCATAGGGTTGGTAGCGTTCGAGATGTAGTAAATCTTAACACCTGCCATTGTCGAAGTCGAAGCGTAGCACGAGAAGAGGCTGCTACCCGAATTGTGACGAATGTCGTTACGAGTATTTGTACCCTGTGCGATAACGGTTGCTGTACCATCGTTTGCAACAGTGATTTTCCAGCTGCTGTTATCGTTCTTAACAGCCTGTGTTCTCAAATAGTTCGAGCTCGAAGATGCAGCGTAGATGTAACCCGCAGCAGCCTTGAATGCGAATGTGCCTGCCTTGCTTCCTGCCTCAACGGTGAATACCTCAACAGCATCACCAGGGCTTACAACGCTGTTACCCTCAATGGTTACAGCAGCTTCACCTCGGTTGTTACCGTTCTGGGTAGTGCTGATTGCCACATTTGCGTCAGCAGCAACGATGATTGCATAGTCACCAGCAGTGAGGTTTGCAGCATCGGTAAGCAACTCATACTTAACAGGGCTCTCGATAGCGATACCTGCCATATCAACATCGAATACTGCAATCTTACCTGCTGTAAGAACAGCACCTGCAGGAATTGTAACCTCCTTGGTGAAGGTACCCTTATCGGTATTTACAACAACCTTCAAAGTCGAACCCGACAAATCAACAGGAGCACAAGCAAACCAGATGTTGTCGGTAGCCTCGGTATTGATAGTGATGCTCTTCGATGCCGAGTTAGCCTCAACTTTTGCAGTCTCTACATAGTAATAGAAACGACCTGCGAGATTAACCGACGAAGTAAGACCTACTGACGAAATCTTCGCACCATCGAGGTTGAGGTTCTTCAACGACATCTTACCATAAGCGGTAACGTGGTTGAAAGTTGCATTGTGATAGCCATCCAACACCTCCGCAGTAGCAGTCTTTGCAGACAAAATCTGTGCAGCAGCGTCGCACGAAGTTGCCGAAGGAGTCTGCGTAGTAGGGATTGTTACGTTCCACGACTTGTTGGTACCACCGCTAATCGAAACAAATGCCTCGGCTGGCGACAATGCCATAATAGTATAACCGGTTGTCGAGTTGTCATCGGTCAAAGCAGTCTTAATCGAAGCCTGTGTACCATTAACCGTCAAATCTGCATTAACAGGGTTTGCATAGTTAAGCGATACTTTGAGCTTCTCATCACCATCCCACTTTACAGGGTAGGTAGTGCCGTTAGGCTCACCAAACGATGTACGAACATCGTCGATATTCAGATTCAATACAACATCAACTTTGCGACCAACAGCCACATCGTCAGATTTTGCACACGAAGCAAATGCCATTGCTGCTACAGCAACGAGCATCAAAGATTTGAAAAGATTTTTCATAGCCGTTACTGTTTTTTTAGATTGTACCCCAATTTTCAGCCTCGCCATTGTCGATACCGTCAATAGCAATGCTAACTGCATAGCCGCTCTCGATGCGGACATTGCACTCTCTCATTACCGGTGCATCGTACACCATTTTGTTGTTTTTAATCATAGTTTTTTGAAATGTGTTATTAATTGTGTTACTAGTAAATACCTATTTTTATTTTTCGGCGGCAAAGGTAACTCTTTTTTTGCAATAAACCTAAACAAAAAAACAAAATTATTCACAAAGTGTTAATATGTTGTCATACAATAATTTAGCAATGGTTTTACAACACGCATAGGCAAAATCAAAAAATAAGAATTTGGCAAAGTCGAGATATATTCGGAATTCTTTGTTATCTTTGCAAGTTAATATTTGTAGAAACACTCTAAACAGAGATATAATTATGCAGATTGCCGACAAGTACACTCCACAGGAGATTGAACAGAAGTGGTATGACTATTGGACAGACCACAACCTTTTCCATTCAGAGCCAGATGAGCGTGAGCCATACACAATCGTCATCCCACCACCAAACGTGACGGGAATGTTGCATATGGGACATATGCTCAACAATACACTGCAAGATGTGTTGGTACGTCGTGCCCGTATGATGGGCAAATACGCCTGCTGGGTACCAGGTACCGACCACGCATCCATCGCTACGGAGGCAAAGGTTGTTGCCAAACTCAAAGCCGAGGGTATCGAGAAGTCGTCGCTCACTCGTGACGAGTTCCTTGCACACGCTTGGGAGTGGAAAGAGAAGCACGGCGGTATCATCCTCAAACAGCTCCGCAAATTGGGTGCATCGTGCGATTGGGACCGCACCTGCTTTACGATGGACGAGACTCGCACCGAAGGTGTCATCAAGGTATTCTGCGACCTCTATCGCAAGGGTAAAATCTATCGTGGTGTACGAATGGTACATTGGGACCCATCGGCACAAACCGCCCTGTCGGACGAGGAGGTTATATACAAAGAGTCGCAGGGTAAACTCTACTATCTGCGTTATCAAATCGAGGGTACAGACCGCTACATCATCGTTGCTACGACTCGTCCGGAGACCATTTTGGGCGATACAGCCGTATGTCTTAACCCTAACGACCCACGCTATGCCGATATCGCAGCCGATGCTCGCGTAATCGTTCCGTTGGTAGGTCGTTCGATTCCTATCATCCGCGACGAATATGTCGATATCGAGTTCGGTACCGGTGCTTTGAAAGTCACTCCGGCACACGACGTAAATGACTATATGTTGGGCGAGAAGTATTCGTTGGAAACTATCGACATCTTCAACGACAACGGCACAATCAACGACAAGATTGGTCTGTATGTCGGAATGGAGCGTTTCGAGTGCCGCAAGCAGATTGAGAAGGATTTGGAGGCCGCAAATCTCTTGGAGAAGGTCGAGCCATATACCAACAACGTCGGCTATTCGGAGCGTACGGGTGTTGCAATCGAACCAAAGTTGTCGATGCAGTGGTTTATGTCGATGAAGGAGATTGCCGAGCCTGCTACACGTGCCGTACTCGACGATGTCATCCGCTTCGTTCCCGAAAAGTATAAGAACACATACCGCCACTGGATGGAGAATATCAAAGATTGGTGTATCTCCCGACAGTTGTGGTGGGGTCAGCGAATCCCTGCATACTACCTGCCAAAGGGTGGCTATGTTGTTGCCGAGACTATCGAAGAGGCTCTGCACCTCGCACACGAGAAGACGGGCGACACGTCGCTCACCGCAGCCGATTTGCGTCAGGACGAAGATGTACTCGACACGTGGTTCTCGTCGTGGTTGTGGCCTATCTCGGTATTCGACGGCATCCGCAACCCCGATAACGAGGAGATTCGCTACTACTACCCTACAAACGACCTCGTAACGGGTCCGGATATCATCTTCTTCTGGGTGGCACGTATGATTATGGCGGGTTACGAGTATCGCAACGCTATGCCATTCCGCAACGTCTATTTCACAGGTATTGTACGCGACAAGATTGGCCGTAAGATGTCGAAGCAGTTGGGCAACTCGCC
>JAZRCC010000176.1:0-1941 GCA_045635405.1 Alistipes sp. | reverse complement strand
ATTCGGCATCTCTATCCCCTCCGCCACAAAGAATATCGCCAATGCCAAAACGATATACTCAACCATTCTGCCAAACTGATATGGCGTAGGATAGTACAACCTATTCAGCACAATGCTCACCGCCACCATCACCGCCTCGGCAGCAAAGCGACTCCAAGCTGCACCATAGTAGCCGAGTTGCGGAATGAGCAACACGCCAAAGCCCACCGAAGCGACCAAGCCCGTGAGGGTTATCCACAAGGCAAACTTGGTCTTCTCCTCTCGCTTGTACCAAAATGAGAGGTTGAGCCATACGCCACTCAGCACATTTGCACCGAGCACCACAGGCAGAATATGTATTCCCTCTCGGAAGTTGCGACCCACAATCAGCGCAAAGATATCACGATAGAGGGCGATGCCGAGGAAGATAAACATCGACACCATAACAAAGTACTTCAATGCCGCAGCATTCATCGCCTTGAACTCCTCCTTGCGGTAGTTTGCCAAGAAGAATGGCTCGGCCGCCAAGCGATACATCTGCGTAAAGAGGGTCATCACCACGGCAATCTTGGTAATTGCGCCATAGATGCCGAGTTGCGCCAACGACCCCGCCGGCACGAGGTACTTGATAAGTTGGCGGTCGATAAATTCGTTTGCCGTACCCGCAATGCCTGACAAGAGCAACGGCAACGAGTAGCCGAAAATCAAGAGCAACAACGCCCAATCAATTCGCAACGATATACGCCCCGATGCAGCGACCACCGCCACGAGGGTTATGGTGCTTGCCAACAGATTAGCGACAAATGCCCAACCTACGCCAAATGCCGAGTCGAACAAACCGACTGCCCAGAATGCCACTGCCAAACCAACCTGCAAGACGATATTGAAGAGTTTGAGCGACACGAAGGTCAAAGCCTTGCCCTGCTCACGCAGTCGTGCAAACGGAATGCACGCTGCCACATCCATCATCACAATCGCCGCCACGGTAACCACATAGAGTGGGTTAGCCTTGTAGACCTCGCCCATCAGAGCCGAAGCCTCGTTGCGGAAGATAAACACCACCGCAAAGAAGAGCAACGCAGCCAACGATGTTATGCCCCAAGTGGTAGCAAAGAGTTTGCGTTTGCTCTGCTCCACATTGCCACCCTCCGACTCCGCCTTTGCAGCAAAGCGGAAGTAGCTCGACTCCATACCCATCGTGAGCACAACGAGTGCAAACGGAATCAAGGCGTAGACATCGGTAATGATACCATACGACTCGACACCGAAGATGCGGGTATAGAACGGCGTCAGCAGATAGCTCAGCATTCTGCCGAGTATGGTGCTGATACCATAGATAGCCGTCTGTTTTGCGAGTTTTTCGAGCATTGTAAATCGTTTCTCTCCTATGCGCCCACGCATACGCAACACGCGCGCACAGATATTCAAGTTGCAAATATAGATAAAAAAGTTGAAAGTGCAGAACTAAAGAGAGAGAAAAAGAGCAAAAACGGGCTATTCTATATTTTTTCTGCTATCTTTGCATAAATTTAACGACTCAAAACTATGAGAAAGACTATCTTCTATTGCCTTGCAGCCATTTTTTCGACTTCAGCATTTGCGGCACCGCTGCAACTAACACCTAAAAATATCGACAAAATCATCAAGGAGATGACTCTCGAAGAGAAGGCACATCTCGTTGTCGGAGCACAACTCAAAGATAACAAGGATGCAGCTGGAGAGGTTGGTCATACCCGTAAGATTATCCCCGGCGCGGCGGGCACAACCTACCCTATACCGCGACTCGGAATCCCTGCTATCGTAGTTGCTGACGGCCCTGCAGGTCTTCGTATCGCCCCAACTCGCGAAGGCGACTCACAAACTTACTACTGCACAGGTTTTCCCGTGGGAATTCACCTCGCATCGACTTGGAATAGCGACATCATCTACAACGTTGGCGATGCCATCGGTCAGGAAGTCGGA
>JAZRCC010000175.1:0-2815 GCA_045635405.1 Alistipes sp. | reverse complement strand
TCCCTGGCCCACAGAACGACATGGCTACGATCCGACTTAAAACTCGTCGAGCAGTGCCCCTATCGGTTTATACTCTGTCCTCTTCATAGCCACTTATCACTACACCGTGCGACGCCTCCATCAAGCGGTATTTCACATCTAACTGACTCAACACCTGCTCCATACGCTCCTTGTTACAGTCGGTAATCACCACCTGACCAAACTTTTCGGTAGCGACCGTACGTACGAGTTCGACCACTCGACCTCTGTCGAGTCTATCGAAGATATCGTCGAGCAACAACACAGGTCGCTCGCCACATCGCTCGGCAATAATTTGGCACTGTGCCAACTTCAACGCCACGACGAACGACTTCTGCTGACCCTGCGAGCCAAACTTTCGCAGCGGATAGCCATCAATCGTAAAGAGCAAGTCATCACGATGAACGCCGCTGCTCGTAAAACCATTGATGATATCTCGCTCTCGCGAAGCCTTCAACAGCACCTCCAACGGCGTGACATTCAGCTCGGAACGATACTCCAATCCGACACTCTCGTTTCCGCCCGACAACTTTGCATAGTAGCGTGCCACAACATCGTTAAGCACCTCGCACACCTCGCGACGAATTGCGTGGATGGTGGCTGCACTCTCGACGAGTTGCATATCGTAAATCTGCAAAACACTCTCATCGGGAGACATTTTGAGCAGTCGGTTTCGCTCTGCCAACACGCCATTGTAGCGAATCAGAGCTGCAAGGTAGCGGCTATCGAACTGCGATATGAAGAGGTTGAGATAGCGACGTCGCTCCTCGGCAGCATCGCATATCAGCGCCGAGTCGAATGGCGACACCAGCACCACAGGAATCACTCCGACGTGCTCCGAGAGGCGGGTGTAGGCCTTTCCGTTGCGTTTCACGGTCTTTTGCGAGCCACGGGAATAGGAACAGCTGATAACCTCGTTACGCCCTGCGGAGTTGACGTAGGTACCATCTGCCACAAAAAACTCTTTGCCGTGCATCACGCACTGACCATCGCTCATCGAGAGTGCCGATTTGCACATCGAGAGGTAGTAGATGGCATCGACAATATTGGTTTTGCAGGTACCATTATCACCGACGATGCAGTTGATGCCCGCATCGAAGAAGATCTCTGCCTGTTCGAGATTTTTGAAGTTAATCAGCGAGAGTTTTTTCAGATACATATTATCCCCGTTTTATGCTTCAAAGATACAAATTTATACGCAACATTTACAGTTAATGTAAAAAAAAGTAGAAAGTTTACTCGCATTTGAACAAAAAATTGTATTTTTGTGGCTTGTAAGGAAAAATGTAAACTAAAAAATATCAAAATTCTATGTCAAAAGAGATTAAAAACTCGCAGGAGGCTGCTGTTGCCGAGGCTGTGAGCAAAACAGAACTATTTTTCGAGAACAATGGCAAGAAGTTCCTCATTGGCTTGTTGTTGGTTGTTGTATTGATTGCTGGTGGCTATGCCTACAAAGCACTCGTATTGGATAAGAATGCCGAGCGTGCAGCCGAGCTTATCGTATATGCACAGCAGCGTTTCGGTGAGGAGAATGCCGACTTCGCTTTGGCTTTGAACGGCGACGAGAAGGGTGCCGGTTTCCTCGATGTTATCGAGCAGTATGGTTCGACCCCTGTTGGCAACCTCGCAAAGCACTATGCAGGTATCTGCTATGTTCGTCTTGGCGATTGGGCTAATGCCGAAAAGTATTTGGCACAGTTCGACGAGGTTGATGGTCTTTCGGGCGAGTTGCTCAACGCACAGAACGCAGGTCTGCTTGGCGACGTTGCCGTAGAGCAGGACAAGTTCGAAGAGGCAGTTGCTTACTACAAGAAGGCTATCGCAGCATCGAAGAACAACTTCTCGGCTCCAACCTACCTCCAAAAGCTGATTTTGGTATATGTCGCTTTGGGCAACGCCGAGGAGGCAGAGGCTTGCTTCGAGCAGCTTCGCAAAGAGTACCCTTTCACACTCGAAACTCGCGAGTCTGAAAAGGTTATGGGCGTATTCAAAAAGTAGCCGACGATGTTGGACTTCTCGGAGATAAAGTTCGGAATACTCCTCGCAGGCAGAGCAAATAGCCACAAGGAGCGTGAAATTATCGACGAGATTGTCAAGCACCAATCACTTAACCGTTACTATGGCTGGGGTGCAGGTATGCAGGCAGTTGCCGAGGCGTGCAGTGCATCGGCTTTGGCAAACATAAAGAGTGAAAATATCACCATAAAGTGGGTATCCGAGAGGGACGATGTCCTGATTGGTACCCACTTTTTAGCAGAATATACCGACGTCGATTGCATCATCGTCATTATGGAGCAACACGACGCCGACGATATCATCACCGAGAAACTGCTCGATATGCAGCAGGTGTGGAATATGCCGATTATAGCGTGTGCCCAATTCGATGAACATATCGTCGAACGCATTGCACTGCTTGTGCAGATGCAGAGCGAAATGGCAGAGGAGGCGGGCATAAGCGAACGCCGCACGCAACTCGCTGGCGAGAACATCAACTAACTCCGCATCGGTATAAAACAACGAAAAAACCTACCTTCATCGGGTAGGTTTTTTCGTTATCAGTAGAGCACAACTACTCCTGCAAACGCTTACGCAACGTAGCGAGCATATCCTCGACCATCGCACTCAAACCCCACTCCGGACGCCAACCCCACTCTTGGCGGGCACAGCTGTCGTCGAGCGAATTTGGCCAACTGCGAGAAATCTCCTCCTTTACGGGGTCGATATCGTAATCCATCTCGAAGGTCGGAATATGGCGACGAAGTTCGGCTGCGAGAATCTCGGGCGTAAAGCTCAT
>JAZRCC010000174.1:0-4732 GCA_045635405.1 Alistipes sp. | reverse complement strand
GACTGGGCGCTGCGCAAGCTCAAGGGCACCTTTGCCGAGGAGTTCGACGTGCCAATAGTTGGCATCCCCGGCACGATAGACAACGACCTGTCGGGCACCGACCTGACTATCGGATACGACACTGCCCTCAACACTATTGTCGAGGCGGTCGATAAGTTGCGTGATACGGCAACATCGCACGAACGACTATTCTTTGTCGAGGTTATGGGTCGCTCGGCAGGCTATCTCGCACTCAATGGTGCTATTGCTTCGGGTGCCGAGGCTGCGATTATCCCCGAATCGGCAACAGGCAAAGACCAACTCAAAGAGCTTATCGACAACGGCTTCCGCAAGAGCAAAAATTCGGCTATCGTACTCGTTGCCGAGAGCCCCGCTACGGGTGGAGCCTTTGGTCTGGCAGAGCGTGTCAAAGCGGAGTATCCGCAATACGATGCACGCGTAACTATTCTCGGTCACCTGCAACGAGGCGGCTCACCTACGGCTTCGGACCGCATCCTTGCATCGCGAATGGGTCGTGCCGCAATCGATGCACTCACCGAAGGACAACGCAACGTGATGATTGGCATTCGCAATGGCGAGATGGTCTATGTTCCATTCGCACAGGCGATAAGTCACACAAAGAGCATCCGACAGAGCAATGTCGAACTCGTAAAGATTTTATCCATTTAGTTCACAATCAAACCCCACAAAACAAGAAATGAAGAGCGTAATAGGAATAGGCAATGCACTGACCGATATGTTGGTAAACCTCCAATCGGACGAGGTGCTTGCAAAATACAACATTGCAAAGGGTTCGATGTCGCTTGTCGATAGCACATTGCAGGCGGAGGTCGGCAAATCGGTTGCAGGTCTGCGATACTCGCTATCGTTGGGAGGCTCTGCCGACAACACCATCAGAGCGATGGCTCGGTTGGGCTCGACCGTAGGCTTTATCGGCAAAGTTGGCGAGGATACCACGGGAGATTACTTCGAGAAGGCTCTCGAAAATCTCGGGATAAACCCCGTAATATTCCGAGGCAAACACCGCTCGGGCAAGTGCATATCGCTCATCTCGACCGATGGCGAACGCACGATGCTCACCCACCTCGGTGCCGCATTGGAGTTGAGTGCCGACGAAATCGATGCCCGCATATTCGATGGCTACGACTGCCTCTATGTCGAGGGCTATTTGGTGCAGGACCACACACTGATTGAGTCGGTAATGCAGCGTGCAAAGTGTTGCGGTTTAACGGTCGCTATCGACCTTGCAAGTTTCAATGTTGTCGAGGAGAATTTGGACTTTTTGCGTCGCATTGTTGCCGAGTATGTCGATATCGTCTTTGCCAACGAAGATGAGGCGAAGGTCTTTACCAACGAGCCGGAGCCTATCAACGCACTCCAAAAAATCTCGGAGCTTTGCGACCTCGCTGTCGTTAAAATCGGAATGAAGGGTGCCTTGATAAAGCACCAGGGCGAAGTGATCCACGTCGGAATTATGGCAGCGGCAAAGCGTATCGATACCACAGGTGCCGGCGACTTCTATGCCGCAGGTTTCCTCTACGGACTCTGCGAGGGACTTTCGCTGCGACAGTGTGGCACAATCGGTGCTATTACGGCAGGCAAAGTTATCGAGGTCGTAGGAACAACCCTTGCCGAAGAGGCTTGGGAGGAGATTTTGAAGTATATCGAGCGTGTCAAAACCGAGAAATATCTCTTCTAGCACCCATATTATCGCAAAATGAAGAAGCTAAACCTGCTACTCACACTGCTATTTGTCGCTACGTTCTCCGCATCGGGAGAGGAGCGTCGATTGCTGACTATGGAGGATGCAATCCTCAATGCGAAATTAACACCCGAAAACTATGTCGTGTCATTCGACTCGGAGAACCCGAAGATATACAAACACACGGACCGCAAGTTGCGACGAGTCGAGAGTTTCGATATCCGTTCGGGTCGACTTATAAGCACCGATACGCTCGTTGCCGAAGCACCAAAAGCAAGGCATTCGTATGCGGTCAATCGCAACAACAATCTTGCGTGGATTGACGACGAGGGCAACGAGGTGGCAATAACCACATTCGACAACCCTGCAATAGTCTGCGGACAGAGCATTTCACGAAACGAGTTCGGCATCAGCGGAGGTACATTCCCATCGCCCGACAACAAATTTGTCGCATTCTACCAAAAGGACGAGTCGAGGGTCAGCAAGTTCCCACTGCTCGACATCACCACCCGTACAGGCACACTTCGAGAGATACGCTATCCGATGAACGGTATGGCTTCGGAGTTGGTCGCAGTCGGCGTGTACGATGTTGCGGCACAGCGTTGCAACTATCTGAAAGTTTGCGATTTCGACGCCGAGCGATATATCACAAACCTCGCTTGGTCGCCCGACTCAAAGACAATCTATGTGCAGGTTATCGACCGCCAACAAAAGCACGTACGACTCAATGCGTACGACGCACTCTCGGGTGACTTCGTAAAGACGTTGCTTACCGAGGAGAACGAGTGCTGGGTCGAGCCTCAACACCCTATTACGTTTATCGACAACGACCGTTTTATCTATACAACCAACAATCGTGACGGATATAGAAATCTCTATCTCTACACACTCTCAACTGCACAGTTGGAGCGATTGACCGTAACGGATGCCGACGTTGAGTATTTTGCTCACTCGGCCGACAAGGTCTATTACTACTCGGCAGAGGTTTCGCGCGTAGAGCGACACCTGTTTGTTATCGACCTTCGCACACGTCGCACAAAGCAGTTGACTCGTGAAGCGGGTTGGCACACGTGCCGTATCTCGGAGGACAGAAGATACGTTGCCGACAACTTCTCGTCGCTCAACGTACCCCGCAAAGTGGCTCTGCTCTCGACCGACGGCAAGATGTATCGCGAAATTTTCGCAGCCAAAGACCCATCGGCAGAGTACAACTACGCCCCTATCGAGCTGGGTACGGTAAAGAGTGCCGACGGCAAGTACGACAACTACTACCGACTGATAAAGCCGCTCGATTTCGATGCAACGAAACGCTACCCCGTGATACTATATGTATATGGCGGTCCCCACTCGCAGATGGTACGCAACCAATTCCAAGCACAACTTCGTCGCTGGGAGATGTATATAGCGCAACGCGGATATGTCGTATTCGTAATGGATAACCGAGGCACATCTAATCGCGGTGCAGCATACGAAAAGGCGATACACCGTCAATGCGGCGTATGCGAGATGGAGGACCAGATGGCGGGTCTGCGTTGGCTGATGTCGCACGATTGGGTCGATTCGTCACGCATCGGTGTACACGGCTGGTCGTATGGTGGTTTTATGACCATCTCGCTGATGGTGAACTACCCCGATATATTTAAGGTGGGCGTTGCAGGTGGCCCCGTAATCGATTGGAAGTGGTACGAGGTGATGTACGGCGAGCGATATATGGAGACCGAGGCTACCAATGCCGAAGGCTTTGCCAAGACCTCGCTTATCCCACGAGCAAAAGATTTGAAGGGCAAACTTCTTATATGCCAAGGTGCCATCGACAATGTTGTGGTATGGCAACACTCGCTGAACTTTATCAGCAGTTGCATATCGGCAAAAGTTCAGGTCGATTACTTCCCATATCCGCTGGCAGAACACAATGTTCGAGGTCGCGACAGAGTACACCTGATGCAAAAAGTCACAGACTACTTTAACGACTATTTGAAATAGCATAGAGGCTGTCCAACCGTTGAGTTGCGACAGCCTTTTGTTTGGAGGTCGAGTGAGGTTTTATAAGGTCGGATAAAGTTGAGTAAGGTCAAATAAAGTCTGCGATGGAAAACTCCCTTAACAACCTTTAACTACCCTTAACAACCTTTATCGGCTTGTGACAAAATCACAAGCCGTTGCCGCAAAGCGGCAAAACGCAGAAATCACCCACCAAAAAAAATAGAAGTTGTATAACAAGAGGGATTTCAAGGCTTGCGACGCCCGAAAAAGCGGAGCATACTCGACGTATGTGAGCATTTCGAGGGCAAGCGTAACGCAGAAATGACCTTGTTAGACTACTTCTACACTAACGACGTGACAGATACCTTTTAAGATGTTTCGCATTAAGCACCGCCCAGATACCACCACCTACAACCAATGCAACTCCGACTGCGATAAAGTCGTTCTCGATAAAGTAGGAGCAGGCGATACAGATGGCTACCGTAGGCAGCGAAAGCAGAAGATTGTGCAGAATTGTATCAAACGGCAGCGGTATTAACTTATGGCGAAGAACATACGCCACATAGGTCAGCGTTACGACAAACTCCGATGTCAATAGCACAACTGCCGAGCCGACACTTTGCAGCATAGGCACAATAGTGATATTGATTGTCAGACCTACGACAGCTCCAACAATCGAGGCTATGAGCAGCACCTTCTCACGACGCAGTGGCATAAGCACCTGAATTGCCAAGACCTGTGCTATGCCGACCGCAACGGCCGCCGGCATAATGATACGCATAGGCTGAACGGCACCCTCGAAGCCTAAACCCGATATAACACCGATAATTTCGGGGGCCAAGACAATTACCGACAGTGTCAGCGGAACGATAAAACGCATCATTCCATCGAACGACACCCTGATACTATGGCGAAAAGCCTCGTCGTTACCCTCCGCCAGCAAAGCACTCATACGCGGCATCATCACACTCGTATAGGAGAAAAAAAAACCCATCATTATCATATAAAATTTAAATACAATCATATAATAACCAAGTCGGAGGCCAA
>JAZRCC010000173.1:0-4728 GCA_045635405.1 Alistipes sp. | reverse complement strand
ATCTCGACGAGCTCCCAACATCGGGTAACGAGGGTGGCCGCTGCTTCCGCGATTTGGAGTGGGAGGCTCGTATCCAGAAGATTTGTCAGGAGATGGGCGTAGGTGCTCAATTCGGTGGCAAGTATCTCGTTCACGACGTTCGCGTTATTCGCGCTCCACGTCACGCAGCATCGTGCCCTGTGGCTATCGGTGTAAGCTGCTCGGCAGACCGTAACATCAAGGCAAAGATTACCCCAGAGGGTATCTTCATCGAGCAGTTGGAGAAGAATCCAGCTCGCTTCCTCCCAGCACAGGCACCTGCAATGTCGCCAGCCGTAGAGATTGACCTCGACGAGGGTATGGACAAGGTGCGTGAGATTTTGACCAAATACCCAATCAAGACCCGTCTGAATTTGAAGGGTACGCTGATTGTGGCTCGTGATATCGCACACGCCCGCATCAAGCAGATGTTGGACGAGGGCAAACCTATGCCGGAGTACTTCAAGAATCACCCTGTCTATTACGCAGGCCCTGCAAAGACCCCAGCGGGTATGGCTTCGGGCTCGTTCGGTCCAACTACGGCAGGACGTATGGACCCATACGTTGACCTGTTCCAATCGGTAGGTGGCTCGATGGTGATGGTGGCAAAGGGTAACCGTTCGAAGGCAGTAACCGACGCTTGTAAGACACACGGCGGTTTCTACCTCGGCTCGATTGGTGGCCCTGCTGCAATCTTGGCGAAGAACTCTATCAAGAGTGTCGAGGTTGTGGACTTCCCAGAGCTCGGTATGGAGGCTGTGCGTAAGATTTACGTCGAGAACTTCCCAGCATTTATCATCGTTGATGATAAGGGCAACGACTTCTTTGCCGATTTCGCCCACTAAAACGGTGTAGAGCTATGCTTTTGTTGCCCGAAGACGCTGCATTGGCGGTGTGTTTGGGCAACAATGCACTTTCGGCAACCAGATATTTGGCTCGGTTGTCGAAATAAAATAGGAAAATTGTCGTTAAAAATATACGATGAGAAAGATATTGAAATTTACCTTTACGCTGCTGCTGTGCCTTGCATTGATGCCGATGAGGGCGATGGCAGCCGACGATGTTACATTCGAGGCGGCAGTGCCGATGATTGTCCATCGCGACCAACCATTCCGCATCGAGTTTACGCTCAACGCCAAGCCCGATGATGAGTCGTTTGTACCGCCGACATTCGAGGGTTTCGATGTTGTTGCGGGCCCATCCGTGTCGCAGGGGCAGTCTATCCAGATTATCAACGGCGAGATGACCAAGAGTGTGAACTACGCCATCACCTACGTTCTGATAGCCCCTACGGAGGGTGAGCAGACCATAGGCGAGGCCCGCATCAAGGTCGATGGCAAGTCGTACGCAACCCGCCCAACACCGTTGGAGGTGCGTGCGGGCGAGAGTCGGGCAGCAGAGCAAGGGGGCAGAGGGTCACAACGCAACGAGGCTTCGACCGAGGAGCGTGCCCAGCAACAACTCGGCAAGGATGACTTGATGTTGCGACTCATACTCTCGAAGAACGAAGCGTATAAGGGCGAGGCGGTGCGTGCTGTCTTGAAGCTGTATAGCCGTGTCAATGTGGTTGGCTCCGAGCAGATGACGCTCCCTACGTTCAACGGATTTTGGACCCACCAACTCGAAGCCGAGCAGGGCCCATTCCGCGAGTCGTATAACGGCAAAATCTATGAGGCATTCACGCTTGCCGAGTATCTGCTCTATCCCCAACAGGGTGGAGTGCTGACCATCGACCCGGCCGAGCTGACCGTCGTGGTGCAGATGTTCGTCAAGTCGAACAGCCCGATAAACCACTTCTTCGGCAACTCGCACGAGGTCTATAATCTGCGTCGCAAACTTACGACTCCTACTATAAACCTACGCATACGCGAGTTCCCACAACCCGTACCGGCATCGTTCACGGGTGCAGTCGGCAAGTTCGATATGCAGGCACGTCTGCAATCGTCGCAGATAATGACCAACGCAGCAACCAATATCAACTGTCGCATATCGGGTCGTGGCAATATCAATCTGTTGCAGTCGCCAATAGTCCATCTGCCGCAGTCGTTCGAGTTGTACGACGTCAAATCTTCGGAGCAGATTCACACCTCGCAGAGTGGCTCGACGGGCTATCGTCAATACGACTATCCGTTTATCGCTCGTGCCGAGGGTGACTATGCAATCGAGCCTATCGAATTTACGTACTTCGACCCCGAGGCGGCAAAGTTTGTTACGCTGCGTAGCAATGCACTCGATATCAAAGTGTTGCCCGACGGTAGCAGCCAGAGTGCCACACAGCAGAGCGGACTTACGGGTGGCGTTATCAAGGAGGATGTGCGACTGTTGAGCAACGAAATCCGCTTCATCAAGTTGGGTCGTTCGTCGATGCAGCGTATGCAGTCGGTATTCCTCTTCTCGGCGGGCTACTTTATCGTCATTGCCGCATTGGTGGTGATGGCATTGGCAGCTTACCTCGTGATACGTCGTCGCCAGCGTGACAGTCGCAATGTGGTGTTGATGCGTGGCCGTCGTGCCAACAAAGTCGCCGTACAGCGTTTCCGCAAGGCCAAACGCTATATGGAGGAGCAGAATCGCCGTGCATTCTACGACGAGATGTTGCAGGCTCTGTGGGGTTATGCCAGCGACAAGTTCAACATTCCGATTGCCGACCTTACGAAGGAGTCGATGCGTGACTATTTGAGTCGTCGCGGTTCGGCAGAACTCGCCCGCGAGATGACCACAATTATCTCGGAGTGCGAAGAGGCTCAATACTCGCCTGTCGAGGTGACAACGATGGATGAGCAGTATGCACGAGGTATCGACATTGTATCGAAAATCGAATCAATAGTTAAGAGATAGCGTAATGAAACGAGTAGCACTTTTAATCATAACACATATAGCACTGCTCTGCACCAACGGAGCCGTAGCACAGAGGGCGGTTGCACTACCCGACTCTCTCGCCTCGATGCGACGTATCGAGCCCGTAGAGTCTATGCCCAAAGTGGAGATCGAAGAGGAGGCTACGGAGCAGTCGCAAACCGTAGCGGCGACAATGGATAGAGCCACAGCCGAGCAGCGTTGGGAGGAGGCAAACCAACTCTATATCGACGGCAAGTTCGCAGAAGCTCTCGCCATATACAAGCAACTTACCGAGCAGGGTTTTGCCTCGGCAGCACTCTTCTATAATGCGGCAAATGCCTACTACCGCACGGGCGATATCGGCCACTCGATACTCTACTACCATCGAGCATTGCGAATAGCTCCGTCGTGGGACGATGCACGCTACAACTTGGAGATTGCCGAGCGAAGCTGCAAGGATAATATCAAGGCAGTTCCCGAAATTCTGCTCGTTCGTACGATGCACGCCATTCGTGACTCGTTGAGCGGCTTGCAGTGGTGCATAATCTCGATTATTCTGTTTGCCAATATGTTGGTGGGTGCGTTGATGTTCTTTGTCGGTCAGCGTTACGGCATACGTCGTACGGGCTTCTACTTGGCGATTGTATCGTTTGTGCTTACGGTCGTAACTACCGCCTTTGCAGCATCCGCCCGCAATGTGGTGCTCTCTCGCAGCGAGGCGATAGTCATCGGCAAGGCTATTTCGGTCAAGAGTTCGCCCGACAAGGCTGCAACCGATGTCTTTGTGCTGCACGAGGGTACGAAGGTGATGGTCGAGAGCGAAATCGATGGTTGGTGCGAAATCACCATCGCCAACGGCAATAAGGGTTGGACACAACAAAAGAGTATCGAACGAATTTAGAGCAAAAGGAGGATGGCAAAACTTCTGGATAACGTCGTAAGCGAGATGTCGCGACTGCCGGGCATAGGTCGTCGTACGGCACTGCGTCTGGCGATGCACATACTGAAAATGGAGGCTGACGATGTCGCATCGATGGTCGAGAGCATTGCCGACTTCCGCCAACACATCTGCCACTGTCCACAGTGCGGCAACCTGTCGGACGATGGGCTGTGCGAGGTGTGCAGCAACCCTATGCGTGACCGCTCGACAGTGTGCGTGGTCGAACAGGTTGCCGACCTGCTCTCCATCGAAAAGACACAGCAGTATCGTGGCACATATCACGTCTTGGGTGGTGTGATATCGCCTATGCAGGGCATCGCACCGTCGGACTTGACAATCGACCTGCTGATGGAGCGTATCCGTAGTGGCGAGGTGCGTGAGGTGATTATCGCCATATCAACCTCCGTAGAGGGTGAGACGACTCTCTTCTACCTGATGAACCTGCTGCGACAATACCCTGCGGTGCGAATTACGAACATCGCACGAGGCATAGGCTTTGGCGACGAGTTGGAGTATGTCGATGAGCAGACCATAACCCACGCCCTGGCAAATCGTCGCCCGATAGAGTAAAGCAAAAACAAACCTAATACCTATATTTATTATGAAAAGCAAAATTTTAATCGTCGCTGCATTTGCAGTATTGATGTTTACGGGCTGTTGCTCGACTTGTAAACAACGTGCAAAGAATCAACTTCCGCTCTGCAAGACCGAGTGGCACCTCGTGCAGATTGAGGGCGTAGATAAGGATTTGAAGAGCGATTCGTTTAATATCGTACTCTCCGAGGAGGGATTTTTGTCGGGCGTTGCTGCCTGCAACCGTCTGTTGGGCAAATATGAGGCTGGCGAAAATCAGTCGCTACGCTTTGTAAGCGTAGGCTCGACTATGATGCTCTGCCCCGAGAACGAGGAGTTGGAGCGTAAGTTCTTGGAGG
>JAZRCC010000172.1:0-2723 GCA_045635405.1 Alistipes sp. | reverse complement strand
GTGCTGCCGAGTCCGATCACCACATAGTATCGAAACGATTCAGCCAATATAAGCAGACCACGCGTAGCGGTAAGACTACGCTCGACTATATCCTCGAGGGTATCGGTCTCGATACTGAATATTACCTTGACGACGATGATGATACTGCGGAGATAATTGCTGTTTTAGAGGCGATGGATAAAAATGAGCTTTTGAAGAGCATTGGTGAGTCTCTTTTAACGGATCTTTACTGCTACTGCTCCGATGATTACGTACGCAATCGCACAGACGGTCAGGTGACATCCGTGCAGGGCTATGTCAACCAATATTTAGAGTATGATTTGGGCTACTTCTTATCATACAACTTTTCGCAAGCGTACCCTACTGACGCTGCAGAGCCTGCATTCATCACACTCGGCGACGAACTCATAGCGTCGTTCCGTAAGCGTCTGGAAAACAACCAATGGCTCTCGCCATCGACCCAGGAGGCAGCCATCGAAAAGTTAGATTATATGCGTAAGAACTATGGTACACCTAAAAAGTGGCCTATGACCGAGACGCTATCGCTCAAGGGTGAGATGCTCCTGGCCGACATAATGGAAATCAAGCAGAGCCGCATCCATATAATCGAATCATTGTTGGGCAAGAGTGCTGATGAGTACCTACCTATCTACTATATGTTCCATAGTCCTGTCGAGTCATTCTATACCTACACTCCTAACGCAGTTTACGATGCTGCGTTCAATGCTTTCTACGTGCTGCCTTCATATATGCTGGAGCCTGCCTATACCACTAATATGGATGAGTGCAAGTTGTACGCTACCTGGGGTGTTACGATTGGTCACGAGATAACCCACGGATTCGACCAAAGAGGTGCTGCCTTTGACAAGTATGGAGAGATGAATGAATGGTGGACTGCAAGCGATGCTGCCAAGTTTGCCGAATTGAACGCACGTCGTGCAGAGAATGTCAGCACCCACGAGGTTCTGCCGGGTATGAAGGCCAATGGTGTGCAGACCGTAACAGAGGATGTTGCAGACCTCGGAGGATTCAACATTGCTTACGACCTTTGGGTAAACAAACTCAAAGATCGCGGTCTTGAAGGTGAGGCACTCAACGATATGAAGCGACAGTTTTTCATCGACTTTGCCGTACAGTACAGAGAGAAGTTGCCGGTTGCCGATATGGTCGAACGAGCAAAGGTAGACCGCCACTCTGCGGGGCACATCCGCATCAACAGCGTTGTTCAGCACATCGATGATTGGTACGAGCTCTTCGATGTAACCGAGGGCGATGCTCTCTACCTCGCTCCCGAACAGCGAATTACCATCTGGTAGTTGTATTGCGAATCTTGCATAAATAGATAGTGTGTGTTCTCGTAGGATAGGTCTTTTAATTTTTAACTGATTGATTTTCAGTGTTAGTTTTTACAAAAAATTACAAGATTCTACATAGAAGACTACACAGAACACATAAAACAGAATTTAAGTGGTATTGCACAAAAAACTCATTTCACAATCTAACAGCTCAATGCACTGCCTATCAACAAAATCGGCAGTGAAAAAATTCACCGCCGAAAAAGGGTTGCTCCGAGTGTGGAGCAACCCTTATGCAGTATAGCGTAGCACAAAATTAGTGGGTAAAGACCTTTCCGAATTGGCGTTCGCGTTTTTCGTATGCCAAACGCGAGGTTGTAGGATATTTCAGCTGTTCGAACTGTGCAACAGCATTGCGGATATCGGTCAGCAACATATCAGCCATATCGCGGGTCATTCCCTGACGCACGACGACACGCATCACCACCATATCCTCGATACTCTTCGGCATTGAGTATGCAGGCACCATCCAGCCGCTCTGCTGCAAGGTTGCTTGCAAGTCGTAAAGTGTCCATTTGGCGCTCTTGTCGTAGTGCGGCTCCATATACCAGATAAAGAGCGGATTATCGACCTTCGCCGAGTAGTTTTTGAAGCACTTCATCTTGGCAATCTCTGCGTGGCAATACTCGGCAATCTGCATCGATGCACGCTGCACCTCGCAATAGCCCTCGAAGCCGTAACGGATAAAGTTGTAGTACTGACCCAAAATCTGTGCAGCAGGTCGCGAGAAGTTCAAACCAACCTGCGTAATATTGGCACCGAGATAGTTCACGCTGAACGACATCTCATCGGGCAGCAGGCTCTTATCGCGCCAAACAACCCATCCCAAACCCGGATAGACAAGGCCGTATTTGTGTCCCGACGTAGAGATTGAAGCCACCCATTTCAGGCGGAAATCCCACTTCAAATCGGGCTTCACGAATGGCAATATAAAGCCACCCGATGCTGCATCGACGTGAATCGTGATATCGTAGCCCGTCTTGGCGTTGTAGCGTTCGAGGGCATCGTTCAGAGCCTCGATATCGTCGTTAAGGCCTGTCCACGTTACGCCCGCAATCGGCACGATGCAGATGGTATTCTCGTCACACATCGCCAACGCCTGCTCGGCATCGAGTGTCGGGTGCTCCAACGAGATAGGCACCTGACGCATCTCAACCTGCCAGAGTTGCGAGAACTTCTCCCACACAACCTGATATGCCGAGCTGATGACGAAGTTGGGGTGGTCGGTCGGTTTGCCCTCGCGACGACGACGCTCACGCCATCGCAACCACGCCGAAACTCCACCTAACATACAGGCTTCGGAGGAGCCGATACCGACGGCACCGCACTTCCACTCCGCCTTTTCGGGCGTATGCCAGAGGTTTGCGA
>JAZRCC010000171.1:0-3130 GCA_045635405.1 Alistipes sp. | reverse complement strand
TAGAGGTTGATTGTGCCCTGAATCTCCTCGAAGTGGTCGGCCACTTGCGAGAGCTGTGCCGAGAGGAGGGTCTGCTGTGCAGTCAATACCTCCAAGTAGGTCGATTCCGAGTGGCTCATCAGTTGGCGAGTACTCGATACGGCACTCTCCAATGCAGCAATCTGTCGCTTGCGGATATCGGCCTTTGAGCGGGCTGCCTGACACTTTGCCAGAGCCTCGTTCACCTCGCTACCCGCCTGCAACAACACCTGCTGGAACTTGATAAGAGACTCCTCGAATTGAGCCTTCGCAATCTTGATGTTCGCACGCTTTTGTCCCGCCTTGAAGATGTCGGTTACCAACTCTGCCGTAAAGTTTATCAACCACGCAGCGGGCGATGTCACGGCACGTCCGAGGGTCTCTTGCCAGCCACCATCGCCGGTCAATTTGAGCGATGGGTAGAGCTGACCGCGAGCGATATTGGTAGCGTAGTAAGCCTGTTCGAGCGAACGCTCCGCACTCTGCACATCGGGACGACGTGCGAGCAACTGTGCCGGAATGCCTACGGCGAGGGTCTTGTTGATGTTCTGCTCTGCGAGAGTTCCACGTGTAAAGTGCTGTGGAACAGTGCCCAACAACAGAGCCAAGGCGTTCTCGACCTCCGTGATCTTGTATCGCATATCGAAGAGCGATGCGTCAATCGAGCAGCTGTTAGCCTCGGTTTGCGATACCGAAGCCTCGTTGGTCATACCCGCCTGCTTCATTGCACGCATAATGCGGACATTCTCCTTCCAGTTGGCTGCGGTGGTCTCCGATATTTTCAGCTGGGCATCCAACATCAGCAGCGTGTAGTAGGCGTTGGCAATCGATGCAATAAGGTTAGTCTGCACCGAGCGACGATAGAGTTTGCTCTGCTCGTAAGCCGATTCGCTGCGACGTTTTGCGTTGAGCAATCGACCTGCAATATCAATCTCCCAACTTGCAGCAATGGGTATAGAGTAGGATTGTTGCGACGAGTGGTTGATGTAGTTTTTCGTCGAGAATGATGGCTCAAACGACACCGAAGGGTAGAATGCCAGACGTGCCGTACGCAGTGTCGCCTCCGAAGCGATGATACGCTGCGAAGCGATACGCATATCGGCGTTGTTTTTCAGACCCTCCTCGATGAGAGCCTGCAAATGTTTGTCGGTGAAGAAGTCTCTCCAACCGATGTCGGCAATCGAGGTGGTGTCGCTCAATGCAACACCCTCGCCATAGAGGTTGTCGGTCTTGACCTCCTCGGGGCGTGTATATTTTTTGTATAACGAGCAGCTGCACATCAACGCTGCCGATACCATTACAATCAAAATATGTCTCATTTTCTTACTCCTCCGCATTTTGAGTTTTTGGTGGGAAAATACGCTCCTGAATAGCCTGGAAGATGGTGAACAGTGCAGGCACGATAAAGAGCAGTGCGATAGTTCCGATAACCATACCGCCGACAACGCCCGCACCGATAGTGTTGTTACCATTGGCACCGACACCATTCGAGAACATCAACGGAATCATACCGAATACCATCGTCAGCACGGTCATCATAATAGGGCGGAAACGCTCTTTGGTCGATTGGTATGCCGCATCGATAATCGACAAACCCTCACGGCGACGCTCTGCGGCATACTCCGTAATCAGGATGGCGGTCTTCGACAACAGACCAATCAACATAATCAGACCTGTTTGCAGGTAGATGTTGTTTTCGCAACCCATCATATTTGCGAACAAGAAGCTACCGAACAGACCGAGCGGAACGGTGAGAATGACGGCAAACGGAATGAGGAAGCTCTCGTACAATGCACACAAAATCAGATATATCAGCACGATACAGATGATGAGGATGTAGAGCGTGTTGCTGCCCGAAGTGGCCTCCTCGCGAGCGATACCCGCAAAGTCGTAGCCGTAACCGATTGGCAATACGTCGCGTGCAACCTCCTGCACCGCACGGATTGCATCACCCGACGAGTAACCCTCGGCTGCACGTCCGTTGATACCGATTGATGGGAACATATTAAATCGGGCAAGATTCTCGGGTGCATAAATCTTTGTCAGCTGCACAAATTGGCTGATTGGAGCCATATCGTTGCCGATGCGGACAAAGATGTTGTTGAGAGTCTGCTTATCGACACGATATTTAGGGTCGGCCTGAATAACAACCTGATAGAGCTTCGTAAAGCGGTTAAATCGGGTCGATACCGAGCCACCGTAGTAACCATTGAGCACTTGCAGCACCTCCTTTGGCGATGTGCCGGCACGCTTACACTTCGTAGCATCTACATCGATGCGGTATTGTGGGAAGCGTGGGTTGAACGATGTACGGGCCGAACCGATTTCAGGACGCTCAACCAACTCGGCAATAAAGCGGTTGGTGACATCCGCCAAAGCCTCGATTGTGCCACCCTTGCGGTCCTGAATATGCAACTCAAAACCGTTCGTAGCACCATAACCCGGAATCATCGCAGGTGACGAGGTGTACATCGTCGCCTCGTTTACGAAGTTTGAGTAGTGCTTCACACGGTCCATAATATCGAATACGCTATGCTCCTTACCCGGACGCTCATCCCAATGTTTCATACGCAGCGTGAACGAGCCGTGCGAAGTACCCTGACCCGTAGTCATACCGAAACCTGCCATATTGATGTAGGCGTGGCACTCGTCGATATTCTGTACGATGTCGCGGTCCACTCTATCCATTACACTCTTGGTGTGGGCGAGCGAACTGCCGGGAGGGGTCGAGATATCGATACGCAACGTACCCATATCCTCCTGTGGAATCAGACCTGTCTTGGTGTTCTGCATACTGTAATAGAGTAGGCCAAAACCGCCAACGATAAACAACATTGTCAGATAGCGGTGACGTAAGAAGAACGATACACCACGCAGATAGCGAGCCGTTGTAGCCTCGAAAGCCACCTCGATAGCATCGCTCATACGCTGTCCGAGCGAACGCTTCACTGCGTTGCCGTGCTCATCCTTTGCTTTGAGCAACAGCGAACAGAGTGCAGGGCTGAGTGTCAATGCGTTGATTGCCGATATACCTACGGCAACGGCCATTGTCAGACCAAATTGGGTATAGAAGATACCCGACGTACCACCCACAACCGATACGGGGATAAAC
>JAZRCC010000170.1:0-4216 GCA_045635405.1 Alistipes sp. | reverse complement strand
TTTGTAGACCGGGACACGGTGGCCTTTGCGGGTCTCAGCGCCCCTGCCAATGAAGAGGTGAGATTTAAGCGGTGCTATCGCTTTGAGGTTGCATCGTGAGAGAAATAGGATACCAATAGGCAACATTCGCCTATCCTCGATGCGAATATCTCCGCTATCAAGGCTGCGTAAATCGTCGTACACATAGCCCGACTCGCCACTCTCGACAGCAAACCACGCAAGTAGGGGATTTTGTTGCTTTTTGGCTGTGCTGCCGTTGTCCGAATAGTTAAATTTACGACCCGATGGAGCGGTCATAAAATTCACATATTCGGCAGATTGGATAAACCCGTCACTCTTTTCAATATCGAAACTGTTGCCCAATGCACTTCTTAAACCCTCTATCATCAAGACCTGAAACCACGTGCCATAGCTCCAATAGCTGCTGCCCTCGACGTAAACGCCATTCGGAGCGTATGTTGCCATTGCTAACGGATTAGATGCGAGCGACTTTCTGATAATCTCTTTTGCCAATTCGGGGTTGCGTTCCGATATGGCTAATGCACCCAAAATCATACCGCAGTTGCAGATTTGATTCCAATTGTTGTTGCGACGATAGAACCACATCTGGCTCTCTTTCTCTGCACCCAATAGACCCTTTTGAAGAATGGCATCCGCAATTGTTGTGCGGCTCTGATGGGAGAGTGTGTCGAATAACCAATCGTAACCCAAAGCCAACGCTACGGTCATTTCGGCAACATCGAGAAAGTGTGATGGATTCCAATTGTCAAATGCAGCGGCTGCCAACATCTCCTGCTCTGCACGCACGGCAAATTTGATATCCTTGGTGGAGAGGTAACCGTATGAGCAAAACAGCACCCTCTCCAAAACCAATCGGCTTATTGCGAGCAGACGTTTTCCCTCTTTTTTGTACTCTGCAACGGGTTGGTCGAGTATCTGGTTGGCTCGGCGAACGATGTAGTCATCGAGTCGAGCCATTTGCGGTCTCTCTTTTATGGCTCGTAGCAGGGTGGATATATCGTCGCTTTTGAGGATAAGTCGTGGATGTGGTTTGGGTGATGCGAGCATCTGCTCCGATAGTTGTTGCGCTTGGGTGGTAAAAAGCAGAAAACAGAAAAGCACGGTAGTGATAAATCTCTTCATAGGAATTTGGTTTTGATACAAAGGTAGTAAATTTTGACAGATATTCACACTGTTGGTAGATATTTTTGCATTTATGTAAAGTGGGGTGGTTGTTTATGTGGTAAACCGTTTTGTATGCTGTTGTGTTGCGGGCGTCTGTGGTTATATCTCTGAAAAACAGTATATTGTAATGGTGCGGAATATTATTTGTTTTTCACTATGAAATTTAACCAAATTTTTATTACCTTTGTACGATTATACAATCGTGGTCTGCTATTTGTATGAAAATTTAAGATTTATGAGAGATAAGATTCAAAATTTTGGCAGGGCGTTGAGCTCGATGGTAATGCCCAATATCGGTGCATTTATCGCTTGGGGATTGCTTACGGCTCTATTTATCCCTACGGGTTGGTGGCCAAACGAGCAGCTTAATCAGCTGGTGGCTCCGATGTTGAAGTTTCTGCTGCCGCTGCTGATAGCCTATACGGCGGGTCACAATGTTGCAGGTGCACGAGGCGGTGTTATCGCTTCGATTGCGACAATGGGCGTAATTATCGGAAGCGATATCCCGATGTTTATTGGTGCGATGATTATGGGCCCGTTGTCTGCTTGGGTAATCAAACATTTTGATAGGGCGGTCGATGGACGTATCAAAGCGGGTTTTGAGATGTTGGTGAACAACTTCTCGCTCGGTATCATCGGTATGTTGCTTGCGGTTGTCGGCTATTTGACAGTCGGACACGCCATTACGTGGCTGACTTCGATGTTTGAGTCGGGTATTGTCGCTTTGAAGGATGCAAATCTGTTGCCATTGGTATCGGTATTTATCGAGCCAGCAAAGGTGATGTTCCTCAATAATGCAATCAACCACGGAATATTGACGCCACTTGGTACGATACAGGTGCAGGAGTTTGGCGAATCGATGATGTTCTTCCTCGAATCGAATCCGGGTCCCGGCTTTGGTCTTTTGATGGCCTATTGGCTCTTTGGTCGAGGTGTGGTGCGTAGTTCGGCTCCCGGAGCAGTGCTGATTCAGTTTATAGGTGGTATCCACGAAATATACTACCCCTATGTATTGTCGCGTCCGTTGGTGATTTTGGCTCCGATTTTGGGTGCGTCGTCGGGTATCCTCTTCTTGACGCTCGTCCACGCAGGTTTGGTTGGCCCAATCTCGCCGGGCAGCATAATCTCGGTGGTGTTGATGGCTCCGAAAGGCAAGACTCTTCTGCTTGTAACGGCAGTGCTGATTTCGGCATTGGTTTCGTTCTTGGTCGCTATGCCTATTGTAAAGCGTCGCTCGAAAAACGATGAACAACTGCCCGACAATCCGTTCAAACCACAATATAAACGTGATGCAGAGGCAGCAAAGAGCGTGAATGAGCCACGAGTAAAGGGGATGGAGAGTGTGCATAATGTGGTCTTTGCGTGCGATGCCGGTATGGGGTCGAGTGCGTTGGGTGCAACTCGTTTCCGACAGCGTCTTGGTGCATTGGGTTTGGATGTTAATGTCGCCTATTCGTCGGTTAGTTCGGTGCCCGAAAATGCCGATATCGTAGTCTGTCAGAGGACTCTTGCATCACGTGCCGAAGCGTCGGCACCTTTGGCGAGAGTTGTTAAGATTGACAACTTCTTGGAGGATGCGGCACTCGATTCGCTCTACGAGGAGTTTGCACAACTCAAACGTGGAGCCGTTAAGCCGTTGAACGATGCGGGTGAGGCGAAGTTTGTAATGGCTACGGGGTCGAAATTTCCGGTGCTCAATATCAACTCTATAAAGGTGGGAGCAAAGGCTGCCGATAAATGGGATGCAATCAGCGAGGCGGGACGACTGCTCGTTAATGGCGGATATGTCGGAATGGAGTATATCGATGCAATGATTGAGCGAGAGCGTATCACATCGACCTACTTGGGCTTTGGTATAGCCATTCCGCACGGTACAGAAAAAGGCAAACGAGAGGTCTATCATACAGGTATCAGCATCGTGCAGTACCCCGATGGAGTGATGTTCGACGGAGAGCGGGCACACCTCGTGATTGGAATTGCGGGTGTCGGCGATGAACACCTCGAAGTGCTTGCCCGAGTGAGCGAGGCTTTGCAGGATGAGCAGCTGCTCGAACGCTTGAAGCAGACGAGCGACCCGATTGAGATATATAATGCATTGAATAAGTAGAGATTTTCAATATATGGTAAGTAAAGTTTTGAAGATAGCGGCTGTTACCGGTGTTCACGCACGCCCTGCAACAGGTTTGGTAAATGCAGCAAAGGCACTTGATGGCAAGGTGTGGATTGAGACTTCGCAAAAGCGTGTCGATGCAACCTCTATTTTAGGGGTGTTGTCGCTCGGCTTGAAGCACGGTATGGAGGTTACAATCATTGCCGAGGGCGGAAGCGAGGAGGCTAATTTGAAGGGTATTGTAGAGTATATCGAATCTTTGTCCTAAAATGAAACGTCTGGTGTCGCGTGTCGTTGCATCCGAAGGTATAGCCATCGGTCGTGCCTACGTTGTCCAACGTAGCAATTTGCCATTGCGTACGGCAATGGACAACGCTCCGTCCGATGCTGTGCAACAATTTAGGGTGGCATTGCAGCAGAGCGAGGCCCAACTTGCCGAGTTGGCTGTTGGTAGCGATATATTTGCGGCACACTACGAACTGATTAGAGATGAGGCACTCTCCGAGAGTGTGCTGAATTACGTCGCCAATGGCAGCACGGCTTTGGAGGCGTGTAGGAGTGCGTGCAGCGATTATGTGGCGATGTTTGAAGCTATTGATGATGACTATCTACGCGAACGCAGTGCCGATATTAGGGATATCTTCCGTCGTATCGAGGAGAATATGCTGGGCATACGCTATAACCCATTTTCAAATGTAAAAGAGGGCGATATTTTGGTGGCGGATGAACTCTTTCCGTCTGATATGGCAATGGTTGATTTCTCGAAAATTGCGGCATTTGTTACTCGACGGGGAAGTGCAACGAGCCACGTCTGTATCGTTGCTCGTAACGCCAATGTAGTGGCGGTTGTCGGAGTCGATGGGGTTGAAGAGGTGCAGACGGGGGATATGTTGATTGTCGATGGCGGATTGAGTAGCGTAT
>JAZRCC010000169.1:0-9624 GCA_045635405.1 Alistipes sp. | reverse complement strand
AACTTGTTCGACAATATCGTCGTATCGGAGAACCTTGCAACAGGCTCGACCGGTGCGTTGAAGTTGCAACGCAGTGCAGGCAGCAAGTTCTATGGCAACATCTTCTCGCGTCCATATATGATGCAACGCGAGGGTCAATATAAGGGTTATCCGTTGCGTTCGTTTGTTGGTTCGAACTTCCAAGCAGGATTCTCTGACCACCTCCCCGTATATATATACATAGGTAAATAACTTAATATTATAGTATGAAAAGATTTTTACTTTTAACACTGCTCGCACTCTTTTCGACCCTCGCTATGGCACAAGTGGGTGGAATCAAGGGTACGGTAGTTTCGCGTAATGGTCGTACGGCGGTCGGTCAGGTAAAAGTGACCATCGATGGCATTCAGCAGGTTGCTACGACCAATGACAGCGGAGAGTTCTCATTCAAGAATCTCCCACAAGGCACATACAAACTGTCGTTTGCGGCAGGTGACTATGAGCCACTCGAACTTAATGTAACGGTTGCACAAAACGTACGCGACCTGCACACTGTTGTTCTTGTGCCAACATTGCAGAACGAGGTTATGGATGACTCGGTATTTGCGGAGTTCGACAACGATTCGTCGGCATCCGATACACAGGCTTTGCCATCGTCGCTCTCGTCGTCGAAGGATATCTACAATAGCATTGCTTCGTATCGTTTCAGCGAGATGCGTTTCAACGTGCGTGGTTACGACTCGATGTACTCGGACGTATATCTGAACGGCATCCGTTTCAACGACGCATTGACAGGTTATGGCCCTTGGTCGTTGTGGAGCGGCCTCAACGATGCAACTCGAAATCAGGAGAGCAGTGCCGGTCTTACCCCTACCGACTACGGTATCGGTGGCATTGGCGGTGTGACCAACATCAACGCTCGTGCATCGCAGATGCGTAAGGGTTTCCGTGCAAGCGTATCGAACGGCAACCAGATGTATCGTTTCCGTGCCATTGTATCGTACGCTTCGGGTGCGTTGGACAACGGTTGGTCGTACGGCTTCTCGGTTTCGACTCGTCAGGGTGGCAACGGCTACGTTGATGGCGTATATTACAACTCGTATGGCTACTTCGCTTCGGTCGAGAAGCTCTTCGGTACCAAGCACCGTCTGTCACTCTCGATTTTGGGTACGCCACAGCAGCGTGGTGCACAGCAGGCTTCGACACAGGAGGCTTACGACCTGTTCGGCAGCAACTACTACAACCCTAACGTAGGTTATCAGGATGGCAAGTTGCGTAACACTCGTGTTCGTCGCACTCACGAGCCTATCGTGATGTTCAACTACTTCTACGACATTTCGGAGAAGACCCGTTTGACAGTTGCTACATCGGTACGTTTCGGTTTCAACGGCTACTCGGCCCTCACTTGGAAGGATGGTACCGACCCACGTCCCGACTACTACCGCTATCTGCCTTCGAACTATATGAGCCAAATTCACGGCGATGTTCCGGGCGTTATGGATGCTACCTCCGAGGAGCAAATCAACCAATACATCAATGCTGCAATCAACGCTGCATCGATTTGGACCGGTTATATGGACTTCGATTCGATGATTAACGCCAACAAGGGTGGCGAGGATTCGACCTACGGCAAGCGTGCCAACTATATGATTGAGGAGCGTCGTACCGACCAGATTGACTACAACTTTGTAGCCACTTTGTCGCACGAATTCAACCGCAACCACCGCCTCGTTGGAGGTGTTAAGGCCCGCGTAAACCGCACCGAGTACTACTCTACCGTTAAGGATTTGTTGGGTGGTGACTATTGGTTGGATATCGACAAATTCGCAGAGCGTGACAAGGGTAGCGATGTTATCGCATATCAGAACGACGTTGATTACTATTTGGCTCACGGCGAGGCTCGTCGTGTAGGCGTAGGCGACAAGTATGGCTACGACTACTATGCACACATTCGTCAGGCACAGTTGTGGGCTCAATATGGTCTGTCGCTCGGTGGTTTCAAGATGGATCTCGGTGCCGAGCTCGGTATTTCGAGCTTATGGCGTCAAGGTTTGTGGCGTAAGGGTCTGTTCCCTAACGGCAACGACTCGTTTGGCAACTCGGCAAAGCTCAACTACCTCACCTACAAGTTGAAGGGTGCATTTGCATACCGCTTCTCGGGTGAGCACTCGTTGTCGCTCAATCTGTTGGCAATGCAGGATGCTCCACGATTCCAAGCAGCATTCGTATCGCCACGTACTCGTAATCAGACCAACCCGGGTTTGACCCCAGAGCGAGTTTATAGTGCCGAATTGACCTATAATCTGAACCTCCCATATATCAAGGCACGTGTTTCGGGATACTTCACCGAGATGCACGGCACATCGAAGGTTATCTCGTTCTACGACGATACGCAGTCGTCGTTTACGAACTTCGCTATGTCGAACATCGACAAGCGTTACTATGGCGTTGAGTTGGCTGTAAACGTGCCAATCTATCAGGGTTTGGCTTTCCAAGCAGCCCTCAACTATGGTGACTACCGCTATATCTCGAATCCAAACTTCGTGCAGATTGTCGATAATAGTGCCGATGTTAAGCTCATCGATTTGGTTAACTGGAAGGGTTTCTATGTTGAGAGCACTCCACAGGTCGCTTTGAACATCGGTTTGGACTACCGCGGACCTCGCAATTGGTTTGCTTCGATTAACTTCAACTACTACGACAAGCTCTATCTCTCGATGAACCCTGCTTATCGTACCGTAAATGCTGTTAAATCATACATCAACGTGCTGAACAACACCGCAGCGTCGGACGAGGCAAAGGTTTGGGCATTGCAGAATATCGAGCAGATTCGTCGTCAGGAGGATCTCGGCTCGGCTTATACGTTGAGTGCAAGTATCGGCAAGAACTGGTACATCCACCGCAAGTATATGATTGGTTTCAGTGCCGAAGTTAAAAACATCCTCAACAATCGCGACATCAAGACGGGCGGTTATGAGCAGATGCGTCTGCGTCGTACCCGTGGTTGGAATGGCGAAGCGGGCTCAAACCCAGCCGAGGCGTTCTACTCGCGTTTCGATAGCAAATACTTCTATATGTTGGGAACAACATACTTCCTCAATGTATATTTCCGTTTCTAGGTCGAATCGCAAAACACATTTAATGCTATGAAATTTATAAAGATATTTTTCACTATTATCGCAAGTGCTGTTGTAGCAACATCGTGCTATAACGACTTCGACCAACCTGCTGCACCAACCATCGTCAATGATGAGGTTATGCAGGATATGGGTATGAATCACATCACTATTGCCGAGCTCAAAGAGTTGTTTGGCAATATCAACGACACAGGTACCAACGACAACTGGGCAAGCACCGTATATAAGCGTTTTGTTGATGACGAGTCGGAGGGTACCGAGGCTGAGATTAAGGCAAACCGTCTGATTGTTGGTAAGAACTACTACATCAAGGGTAAGGTCATCAGCAACGACGAGGAGGGCAACATCTACAAGTCGCTCCACATCTTCGACGGCACGGCTGCAATCGAGCTCAAATTGACCAATGGCCTCTATTTGGACTACCACTGCGACCTCGATGCAAAGACTTCGCAATGGGTATATGTTCGTTTGACAGGTCTCTACCTCGGCAACTTCCGTATGATGTTGTCGTTGGGTGACATCCCTACTTTCAGCATCAACGCTTTCGGTATGGAGAAGTACTATGCCAACTCGAACATCGTAAGCCCTAACAAGGTGGCACTGCACGTCTTCCGTGGCGAGCGTTGCACATTGACCGAGGGTACCGACAGAACGAGCGACATCTATGTTGTCGATAATAGCAACTACAAATCTATCCAAAACAAAGATTTCCTCGGTCGTCTTATCCGCTTCAAGGGTTTGAAGGTTATGTACAAAGGTGTTAAGAACCAAGCTGGCGAAACTCCTGCTGTATTGAAGAATGGCTCGTACGACCAGATCTACCCAAGTTGGATCTGTACAAGCGGTCTTACGGTGGATGGTGCTATGACCTATGTGGTTAATCGTCCGTGGTACAAGCTCGCATATAGTATGAACAACATCTCGCTCTACGGCAGCATCTGCGTAGGCTATGACGAGACGGCGAAAAACACCTCTGATGCAGGTATTTACACCGTACGTAACAGCGGTTACTCGCGTTTTGCTGGCAAACCTGTACCGGAAGATGGTGCAGTGGGCGATGTGCTTGCAATCTACACTATCTATGCCGACAAGAGTTCGTTTAAGGGCGGTGCAAGCGACTATGCAACATACCAGCTCTCTATCAGCCGATTCCGTGACTTTATGCCGGAGTACTACAACAACCTGACAGAGGAGAAGTTGGCTGAGTTAGAGCAGTGGATTGCAGACAACACTCCGGAGGACTCTATCGAGTTGCCACAGCAGATTAACGACGACGATAGCAATCTCGATTAGTCGGAAATTTGCATTAACTATAAAATGGGTGTGTCTAAAAATGTTAGACACACCCATTTTATTTGAAGTAGTATAACGAGAGGCATTTCAAGGCTTGCGAAGCCCTAAAAACCGCAGTTTACTTGGCGTTAAATGAGGATTTGAGGGCAAGCGTAACGCAGAAATATCTTTGTTAGATATCTTTTCGTATAAGTCGTATAATTCGCTCTATCGAACTTCTCCCCAGCGGTGTCGCTTTGAACTGCCTTGCGAACTCCTCACTACTCAACTCCTCCCACGCTACGGTAACGGGGTCGAACAATGGCTCGATTGTCGAATAGGGGGCTTGTCGGTTGTAGGGGCAGATGGTTTGGCACTCATCGCACCCAAAAATCCACCCTGCGGTATCGAGCGGCATATCACAATCATCGCCTCGCTCGATAGTCAAACGCGATATGCAGCGGTGCGTATCGATATGACCCTGACAGATAGCACCGTTGGGGCAGGCATCCACGCAGCGGTGACACTCGCCACACCCTACGCCCCGATATGGGCTATCATAGGCATCGCACTCAGCTGTGATGACAAGTTCGCCCAGCAACAGAAAAGTGCCATAATGCGGATTTACCAATAGTGATTGGCGACCTATCCAACCCAAACCCGCCTCGACTGCGTATCGCTTCTCGAAAATCGGTGCAGAATCGACAAATACACGCCCCTCGATACGACATCCGCTGCGTTGCTCCAACAGCGACTGCATCCTACGCAAGCGTTCGCGGATGGTGGTGTGGTAATCCTCCATAAGGGCATACGATGCAACCTTCGTCAGGCAATCGGAGGCGTAGCCATCGCTAAAACGGTTTTTGTACGCCACGCCACACACAATCACCGTACGAGCACCCTCGACCAACAACGATGCGTCGGCTCGCTTGTCGATATTGCGTTCCATATAACCGAGGGTCGAACTCTTGCCCGAGGCTATCCACTGCTGCAAAAATGCGGCATCGGCGTCCCACTTTTGACAGCGAGCCACGCCGCACAAATCGAAACCCACCTCGCGTGCAATCTCCTTTATTTGCTCGATATGTAACATAGCATACTATTTTCAACCTCAAAATTAACACTTTTCGCAAAAAAAATCGTATTTTTGCGACGAATTATGTATTGTGCGTAAACATTTCGCCAATATAAATAGTTTTAACCAAATTTTATTTACTATGAAACTTAACACATTGTACGAGGTACTTCAAAACAGCATTGAGAAGTTTTCCACTCGTACAGCATTTTCGCTATGGCGTGGCGATGGCGTAACCTACAAAGAGGTCGGCGAACGCGTAGCAAAAATCCAACAAATGCTTATCGATGCCGACATCAAGCCGGGCGATAAGGTTGCCATTTTGAGCAGTAACAATCCAAACTGGGGCATCAGCTATTTTGCAATCACTTCGGCAGGATACGTTGTCGTTCCTATTCTTCCCGATTTTACATCCGAAGACGTTGACCGCATCATCGAGCACTCCGAAACGAAGGCTCTCTTTGTATCGGACAAACTCTTTACCAAGCTATCGAAAAAGAGTGCCGACAGATTGAATATCGTCATCCGTACCAAAAACCTCAACGTACTGCAACAGCGAGTTCAGGGTTGCGGCTCGACGACAATTCCAAAGCCGGAGGATTTGGCAGCCATCATATACACATCGGGTACAACATCGCAGCCAAAGGGCGTAATGCTCTCGCACTACAACCTCTCGTCGCAGTTGTGGATGATTGACAAGTTGTTTATGGTGTATGAGACCGATATCTTCCTCTCGATATTGCCACTGTCGCACACCTATGAGTGTACGATTGGTCTGATTTTGGCATTCTACCACGGCTCACACGTTGTCTATCTCGACAAGGCTCCAACCGTGTCGGTATTGCTGCCTGCATTCCGCGAGGTACGTCCTACGATTATGCTTACCGTACCACTCATTATCGAGAAGATTTTCCGTGGCAGCGTGTTGAAGAAGTTTACCTCGACAGCATTTATGCGAAAGCTCTATGGCATAGGCTTTATTCGTCGCTATCTGCACCGTGTGGCAGGAAAGAAACTTACGAAGACATTCGGTGGTCGCATCCGTTTCTTCGGTATCGGTGGTGCCAAGCTCGATGGTCAGGTTGAGCAGTTCCTGCTCGATGCAAAAGTTATCTACGATATCGGCTATGGTCTGACCGAGACCGCCCCTCTTATCGCAGGTGCAGTGGATGGAATGTTACGACTCGGCTCAACAGGACCGATTCTGCCGGATATCGAGTATCGTCTTGAAAATATCGACCCCGAGACCAAGCAGGGCGAGTTGGTAGTAAAGAGCCCAAGCCAGATGATTGGTTACTACAAAAACGAGGAGGCTACGGCTGCCGCATTTACAGAGGATGGCTTCTTCCGCACGGGCGACCTCTGCTATATCGACGACGATGGTTGGTTGTATATCAAGGGCCGTCTGAAAAATATGATTTTGGGTCAGAATGGCGAGAACATCTACCCCGAGGATATCGAGAGCGTACTCAACTCACACGTCTATATTAACGAGTCGGTCGTTACCGAACACGAGGGTAAGCTCGTCGCCTTGGTACACTTCGACAAAGAGGCGTTGGAGGCCCGCTACGAGGAGTTGGTCGATTCGTGGCACCAGAAGAAGGCGGAGTGGGAGAAGTTCCGCGACCAGCTGATGGCCGAAATCAAGGTTTGGGTAAATGAGCGTGTAAACCGCAACTCCCGCATTACCGAGGTAAAAGAGGAAGAGGAGGAGTTTATCAAAACCCCTACCAAGAAGATTCGCCGCTTTATGTACGATGCAAATGGCCGTAAGGCTGATGTAGAGGTACCGAAAGATAGTGCCGAGTAACGGACAACACTAACCATAAAAACAAATAAGCCTGTTCAGTTGAACAGGCTTATTTGCGATTACACGGGAGCGACTCCCGCCCTTAATCTATCCTTGTTAGCAGGTGCTACTCATCTAACGAGATAGCCTCCGAAGGACAAACACCGGCACAAGCACCACACTCGATGCAGACATCCGGATCAATTACATAAATGTCACCTGCCGAGATTGCTTCGACGGGACACTCGTCGATGCATGTACCACATGCAACGCACGCATCAGAAATTTTGTAAGCCATAAAAACTGTTTTTATGAAAATGTCACTGCAAATTTAAAACTTTAATACGAATTATCCAAAAAATAGTATCTTTGTAGTGGAATTAGTACCAAATTTATTATATGCACCACCGCGATACTCAACATACCGCCCACTCGAAGTGCGTAGTGACCTTCCTCGGCACGGGCACTTCGCAAGGAGTTCCGCTTATCGGATGCTCGTGCGAAGTGTGTCGTTCGACGGATGCTCGCGACAATCGCCTGCGAACATCGGCGATGATAGAGTACTGCGGACGACGTTTTATAATCGATGCAGGCCCCGACTTCCGAATGCAGATGCTTCGCGAGCACATCAGCCACATCACTGCGATACTGCTGACGCACAAGCACAAAGACCATACGGGTGGCATTGACGACGTACGTGCATTGAATTTCGTGGACTACCCTATCGTGCATACTGTCAATATCTATGCCACACACGACACTGCAACGTGCGTCCGCAAAGATTACGACTATGCGTTCGTCGCATCGGCAAACCGCTATCGAGGTGTACCCGAGATAGCACTGCACGAATTTGATGCAGCCCAACCGCTCGTAGTCGATGGCATAGAGATTACGCCTATATCGGGCAGCCATTCGCGGTTCGAAATTACGGGCTTTCGCATCGACAAAGTCGCATATCTCACCGACTTTAAGAGCATAAGCGAGGGCGAGATTGCCAAGTTGCGTGGTGTCGAGGTGCTTGTAGTCAATGCTCTGCGTTTTGAGCCCCACGACTCGCACTTTGCAGTCAAGGATGCACTCGCACTTATCGAGCAGGTAAAGCCACGTCAGGCATATCTTACGCATATGTCGCACGATATCGGACTACATAGCAAGAGCGATGCGTTACTACCCGAGGGCGTACATCTTGCATACGATGGATTGAAAGTTGAAATTTAACATATTACTACTATGAAAAAATATTTGTGTGGAAAGCGTGTAGTAATCACGGGAGCCTCATCAGGCATTGGCGAGGCTATGGCAAAGCTCTACGCCGCAATGGGGGCAAAGGTTACCATCGGTGCCCGCAATGGCGAGAAGCTCACCGCATTGGTAGAGGAGATTGAGTCCAATGGCGGGCAGGCTGTATGCTGCATTACGGATGTGACAAAACCCGAAGATTGCAAACGCCTTATCGATAAGGCTGTCGAGACTTTTGGCGGTATCGATGTGTTGATTTGCAATGCCGGTATCTCGATGCGTGCTGCGTTTGACAATGTCGATTTGGATGTATTGCACCGATTGATGGATGTCAATTTCTGGGGTACGGTATATTGCAGCAAGTATGCACTGCCATATCTGCAAATGTCGCGTGGCTCGTTAGTCGGCATATCGTCGGTAGCAGGTCTGCACGGACTTCCGGGTCGTACGGGTTACTCGGCTTCGAAGTATGCAATGACTGGATTTTTGGAGACTCTGCGTATCGAAAATCTCAAAAAGGGTCTGCACGTGATGATTGCCTGCCCGGGTTTCACTGCATCGAATGTGCGTTTCTCGGCACTTGTTGCCGACGGCTCACAGCAGGGCTCAACACCTCGCGAGGAGGGCAAGATGATGACCCCAGAAGAGGTAGCGTTGATTGTTGCCAAAGGCATCGCCAAGCGTCGCAGATTGTGCCTTATGGAGGCGGAAGGTCGTGCAACACACTTCGTTAAGAAGTTTGCACCCGGATTTCTCGACAAGATGTTCTATTGGGTAATGTCCAAAGAGCCCGATTCGCCATTTTAGAGCGTGAGCAAACGACAAAATTGCTATTTTTCACGATAAAAGTACCGCCTACGCCAAAAAAATTTGGTAGAAATAAAAAAAGGTAGTACTTTTGTCGTTGGAGAGATGGCAGAGTGGTCGATTGCGGCGGTCTTGAAAACCGTTGAGCTGCGAGGCTCCGGGGGTTCGAATCCCTCTCTCTCCGCATCAAGCAAAAGATTTTAGCGGGTTGTGACCATTGGCCACAACCTTTTTTATTTTGTCGAGGTGTCTTCAAATTTATTTGAGAGCACCACGACAAAATAAAAAAAAGGCTTCGCCCAACCCGCTAAATCTTTTTGCTTGCT
>JAZRCC010000168.1:0-2551 GCA_045635405.1 Alistipes sp. | reverse complement strand
AAGGATATCCAACAGACGAAGCCGCTTTCGGCACACCTGACCGACTACGCCATCAAATATTTCGAGCATATCCGCGAGAAGTATGGCGAGGGTCGTGAGCGTCGTACCGAGATACGAGAGTTCGACTCGATTGAGGCTACGAAGGTTGTGGTGTCGAATGCCAAGTTGTATGTCGATAGGGCAGAGGGCTTCTTCGGAATTGGTAAGTCGATGAAGGGCGCCGAGTATGTCTGCGACTGTTCGGATATCGACGACGTTATCGTGATATTGAAGGATGGCCGCTACTACATCAAGAAGGTTGCCGAGAAGTCGTTTGTCGATAAGGGTATATATTATATAGGTGTGTTCAAACGCAACGACGAGCGAACAATCTACAATGTGCTCTACCGCGATGGCCGTGCAGGTGCCATTATGATGAAGCGATGTGCCATTAAGGGCATAACTCGTGATAAGGAGTACGATTTGACAAAGGGTACGCCAAATAGTTCGATTCTCTATATGTCGGTCAATCCGAATGGCGAGGCGGAGGTGTTGAAGGTCTATTTCAAGGCTCGACCTCGTCTGAAACGACTTATTGTGGAGTTGGATTTTGCTAATTTGGCAATCAAGGGTCGCCAGAGTCAGGGTAACCTCTTCTCGCGTTATAGCATCAGCAAAATTGTGTTGAAGGAGCGTGGAACATCGACTTTGTCGGCACAAAATATATGGTGGGACGAGGATATTCGCCGTCTCAATAGCGATGGTCGTGGTCGTCTGCTCGGAGCCTTTAAGGGGGATGATAAGTTGGTGGTTTGGACCGCAAAACATCAATACTACGTTACGGGCTTCGATTTGGGACAGCACTTCCCTGATGATACGGTGATGGTTGAACGATTCGACTCGTCGCGTGTATATAGCCTCTGTTATTATGACCGCAACCAGCAGTACTACTATATGAAACGCTTTATGCTGGATGCTGCCGACCGCTTGCAGTCGTTCCTCGACGATGATGGCAGTGCCGACTTTGTCTGCATTACGGGCCGTAGTGGTGCCAAGTTGCAGATTACCTATAAGGGAGCACAGGCTACACGACCAATGGACGAGATAGATGTAGATGAGTTTATCGCCGTTAAGAGTTGCAAAGCGAAGGGCAAGCGATTGACAACGTACGATGTCGATACACTGACCTTCATAGAGCCGGAGCTGCCTGATGATGTGCAGGAGGCAGAGTCGGAGATGGATAGTCAATACGACGAGCAGCCAATGGGCGAAGAGCCTATTGCCGAGGTGGATGTGACGGATGATGAGCCGATGGATGGTGCAGATGAGGTGATTGTGCCGGTTGATAATAGCAATACGCCGTTTGAGATTTATCGTCCCGAAGGCGATGACGACAGCGAGCAGTTGAACCTATTTTAGGAGGGTTTAGACCTACCCGAGGGAGCATGCGAATATACTTGATAGGCTATATGGGGTGTGGCAAAAGCACCATCGCCCGCAAGGTTGCACGATTGGGGTCGGTGCAGTTTGTCGATACCGATTCTATGGTCGAGCAGCGTGAAAATTGCTCGGTGGCGGATGTCATTACCCATTGTGGCGAGGAGTATTTTCGTCGGGCAGAGCACGAAGTTCTGCTCTCGACGGCCGATTGCGATGGAGCGGTGATTTCGACGGGTGGAGGTTTGCCTACGTGGGGCGATAATATGGAGCATATTCATCGTTTGGGTCACTCGGTCTATCTGCGACGTTCGCCCGCAAATATTATGTCGCGATTGTCGCCTTATGGTCGAGCAAAACGTCCGAAATTTCGAGGATTGAACGATGCGGAACTGTTGGAGTTTATGACCAAACATATGGCAGAGCGTGAGCCTATCTATTTGCAGGCCGATGAGGTTGTCGACTGCGATACGATGAGCGACGATGTGGTCGTAGAACGAATTATGGCAATATTTAATAGTAATAAAAAATAGTGAGTATGAGAAAGTTATTGATGTTGGTGGCTATGATGGCGGCAATTTCGTTTTCCGCCACATCACAGGTCAAGGTGTCGGGTACGATTTCAGATGAGAGTGGAAAGCCTGTTGCAGGAGTTGCCGTGACCGATGGCTTTACGGTTGTGCAGACCAATGCAAAGGGTCGATTTGCATTTAAGACTTCGCCCGATGCAACCTATGTATATTACTCGATACCGGCCGAGTATAAGGTGAACGTCAAGGATGGTCATCCCGATTTTTATCAGCGTATCGAGCGAGGTAAGAAGCGTTACGATTTTACGCTCAATCGACTCGAAGGTGGCCCGGAGAAGGCGTTCAAGTTGATTGCTGTTGCCGACCCACAGGCACAGTGTATGTTCCACGTTAAGCGTTTTTCGCGTGAGACGATTGTCGATATTCGTCAATATGTCGATTCGCAGACACAGCCTTGCTACGGTGTGACGTTGGGCGATATCGGCTATACCGAGGGCCCATACAATTGCGTACATCTGTTTGATGATATGCGTAATGCGATGGCATACGATAAGAGCCACCTGCTCTTCTTTCAGACCTATGGCAACCACGACCATATCAAGGGC
>JAZRCC010000167.1:0-5443 GCA_045635405.1 Alistipes sp. | reverse complement strand
GCTTGGCCTCCGACTTAGTCTATATCGAAAAAGAGATTTGAATTATGGATAAATTTGCAAATGTAGGCTGGTCCGAGATGTTGCTGATGGCACTTATCGGCTTCTTGTTGGTATTTGCTGTACTCGTGCTTCTCATCTTTGTGATGAAGGCTATGGGTTGGGTATTTACCCGTCAGAAGCGAGCTGCAAAGGCGGCAGAGCAGGGCACCACAGCCGAGGAGCACGATGCAATGAGCGATCAGGAGATTGCTGCGGCTATTATCACCGCACTCAAACTCTATAAGAGCAATTTGCACGACCAAGAGTCGGAGATGCTTACTATCAACCGCATCGCACGAGCATACTCGCCTTGGAGTTCGAAAATTCACGGATTGACTCAGTTACCTGAGCGTAAATAATTTAAGACAAAAACGAAATGAAAAAGTATTCATTGAAAATCAACGGCAACTCTTACGAAGTTAAGATTGACGATATCAACGAGGCCTCGACCTTGGCTCACGTAACGGTCAATGGCACAAAGTACAATGTTGAGATTGAGGGCGGTAAGGCTGCGGCAGTAAAGAAGCCACAGGTTATCGCTGCTCCGGAGGCTACCGGTTTGTCGGTAACTCCAAAGACCCCTATCGCATCGAAGCCGGCTGCGGCTCCTGCTACTGCGGGTGGTTACAAAGTAACTTGCCCACTGCCGGGTACCGTAATCTCTATCAATGTTAAGGAGGGCGACACTGTTGCCGCTGGTCAGACCGTAGCTGTTTTGGAGGCTATGAAGATGGAGAACAACATCGACGCCGAGCGTGGTGGTGTTGTTAAGCAGGTTGTTGTTGCCGCAGGTGCAACCGTAATGGAGGGTGACTTGTTAATCGTTATTGAGTAGTCGTTATGGTTACATTATTGCAAGCAGAAAATTTCATTCTCGATAGTCTTTCGAAATTCGTTGAGACTTCGGGATTTGGAGCCTTTTTTGCTGATAGTGGTTGGAAATTTGCCGCAATGATTGCATTGGCTTGTTTCCTTCTCTATCTCGCAATCAAGAAGCAGTTTGAACCACTGCTGTTGCTCCCTATTGCATTCGGTATGTTGCTTACCAACCTTCCGGGTGCCGATATGTTCCACTCGGAGTTGTTCGCAGGAGGTCACGTTCATTGGGATATCTTTGTGGATAAAGCGGGTCTTATCGACTACCTCTACCTCGGAGTTAAGCTCGGAATCTATCCTTGTCTTATCTTTGTAGGTGTGGGTGCGATGACCGATTTCGGTCCACTGATTGCCAACCCAAAGAGCTTCCTGTTGGGTGCGGCTGCACAGCTGGGTATCTTTGCTACATTCTTGGGTGCCTACGCTTTGGGCTTTGCTCCAAACGAGTGCGGTTCAATTGGTATCATCGGTGGTGCCGATGGTCCTACATCGATCTTCTTGACAGCTCGTCTTGCTCCGGATTTGCTCGGCCCAATCGCTATTGCAGCATATTCGTATATGGCTCTTGTGCCTGTTATTCAGCCACCTATTATGAAGGCTTTGACTACCAAGGCAGAGCGTGCTATCAAGATGTCGCAGTTGCGTCAGGTATCGAAGGCCGAGAAGATTATCTTCCCGGTAGCTATCTCAATTATCATCTCGTTGCTTTTGCCATCGGCAGCTCCACTCGTAGGTTGCTTGATGTTGGGTAACTTGATGAAGGAGTGCGGCGTTGTAGATCGTCTGTCGAAGACCGTTCAGAACGAGTTGATGAATATCGTGGTTATCTTCCTCGGTATCTCGGTAGGTGCTACTGCTACTGCACAGTCGTTCCTCAATGAGCGTACACTCTTTATCCTTGCACTTGGTATTCTTGCATTTAGTATGGGTACCGCAGGTGGTGTGTTGTTGGCTAAATTGATGAACTTGTTTGCACCAGAGGGTAAGAAGATTAACCCACTTATCGGCTCGGCAGGTGTGTCGGCGGTGCCTATGGCAGCCCGTGTATCGCAGAACGTAGGTCAGGAGTACGACAAGTCGAACTTCCTTTTGATGCACGCTATGGGTCCAAACGTAGCAGGTGTCGTTGGTTCGGCTGTTGCTGCGGGTATCTTGTTGGCATTCCTCGGATAATCAACAACGATATATCAAAAATTGGGAGGCTTCCGATTGCAGAGGCCTCCCAATTTTTTTTGCGTAGTCGATTTGCGGCTATTTGTACAAGAATCGCTTAATCGAATTTTTAGGAGTTCGCTCGAAATCCTCCTCCAACACCTCGATGTCGATAACCTGACTATATGCAGGCAACTGACGGTTGAGCTGAATAAGGTTGGACTTCATAATGGTATCCAGCTCGCTCTTGCTCAAAGGGTTGTTAGGGTCGTTGTCGGCTGCGACAATGGCGATTAGATGACCGTTACGCTCGATGATAATCGACTCGTGAACGTGTGCCATCGTGTTGAGAATCTCCTCAATCTCCTCGGGGTAGATATTCTGACCGTTGGAGGTGAGAATCATATTCTTTGAGCGACCCTTGATGTAGATGTTGCCATACTTGTCGATAACGCCCAAGTCACCCGTACGCATCCATCCGTCGTCGGTAAATGCTGCGGCTGTTGCTTCGGGCATCTTATAGTAGCCCATCATTACGTTTGCTCCGCGTACCTGAATCTCGCCAACCTCTTTTTGAGGGTTTGCCGAGTCGATACGCACCTCCATACCGTCCACAGGCTTGCCACACGAACGGATGGCGAAGTTGTACCAATCTTCGTAGCCGATAAGTGGAGCACACTCGGCCATACCGTAGCCTACGGTGTATGGGAGTTTGATGCGTTTGAGCAACACCTCGACCTGTCCGCTGATGGCTGCACCTCCGACGATGATGTGGTGCATATTGCCACCAAAGGAGTTGAGCACCTTTGTTTGTACCTTTTTGTATATAACGTCACGCAACATCGGAACCTTCAATGCAATACGCATCGATGGACGTTCGAGTGTTGGGATTACCTTGTTGCGGAAAATCTTTTCGAGAACGAGTGGTACCGTAATCAGCATATATGGCTTGACATCCTGAAAAGCCTGCATCAGGAGCGATGGCGTTGGGGTCTTGCCGAGGAAATGCACACTTGCACCTTGGCAAATAGGGTAGATAAACTCAAATGCCAAACCGTAGAGGTGAGCCAACGGAAGCATCGATACTACGGCAGCACCTTGTGGCAACTGAATACGCTCTACGCCAAAGGTGATATTCGACGATATGTTACCTGCCGAGAGCATAATGCCCTTTGGCGACGAGGTTGTTCCCGAAGTGTATGATATCGTAACCAACTCATCCTCGTTGCCAGGCTCATATTCGGCAGTTTCGCGTTTGATACCTGATGGATAATCCTCTTTGAGTAGTTGATGTATGTTTGTAATCATCTCTGCGAGGTTGTCGTTTGCCGACCAGAGAGCCGAGAACTCCTCGACATTAAATGCCGCTTTCAGTCGTGGCATTGACTCGCTTTTGAGTGTGCCCCAAATTTTTGACTCGGTGAATACCGCTACGCTATCGGAGTGGTCAATCAATCGTTCGAGGTTTTCGGCCGTAAAACCGTTAAGAATTGGCACAGCAACAGCACCGTACGATGTTGTTGCAAGATAGGAGATTGCCCAGCGGGCAGAGTTGTTGGCACAAATTGCAATCTTCTCGCCACGATTGATTCCCAAACGACGGAAGAGTGTGTGTAACCTTGCGATTTGTGTCACTACATCGGCATAGAGAAAGACATCGCCGTTGTAGTCGCAGACTGCCGGTTTGTGCCAATTCTTCTTGGCGGCATCTGCAAAACGTTGAATAAAGTGGATCATAGTAAAGAAAATATTTGTTGGCCTCTGTGATAGATTTCTCTACCGCATCAGCCAGGTGGTAATGTTCCCGACGTAGGTGCGAGATATCGGAATATCGAATACGCCTTCGATTCCGAATTCGATGAAGATGCCGTCTTTGTCACGGCGAAGTACCTTTATGAGGTCTGTATTTATCATATACGAACGATGGCAGCGCTGGATGGAACTATCCTCCAATTGCGAGGCTACGCGTTTCAGCGTGTTGCGTATCATACACTTCTTGACGCTATTGTTGCTCATATACCATACGCAGATGTAGTTGTCGGCCGATTCAATCATTATCAAATCCTCTCGCTTTATCGACAGACGCATCTCGTCGTGGTCGTCGCACAAAATAACAAACGACTTTTGGAGCGTATTCTCTTCGTTTTCGATACTCTCGTGCAGGGCGTGCAGCTGTTGAACTTTATCGACGATGATGATGTAGAGCCAGCAGAATGTATATGGAATAAAGAGTATGCACGAAGCGCGACCCATAACCGTTACGAATAGTCGCAGCAATCCGTTGTGGTTGTGGTGGAAGAGGCCCGACGAGCAGAATGTGATGACAAATGCGACCAATACGAACTCTATTAGACACCAGATGAAATATCTCTTGTAGGTGAGTTTTTTGTGCGACGCATAGACCATAATCATTCGCGAACTCCAAATGCAGAGCAACGCAATCATCGTCATAAAAATAGATGCTGCGTAGAAGGCGTCGTCACGCGTATTTATCCACTTTGCGAACTGCCCTGTGGTCAGAAAGTCGAGCGATTCGTAGATTCCGAACGGACGAAAAACAGCCATAAATATCATTGCAATCAGAGCCATTGCAACGACGAGGGTGCTTTGTCGCGAGTATGTCAATAGCGATTTTGGAAGGGTATCGCTAAATAGGTTAAAATTCATCTGCATTGTGATTTATCGCACTGTTTAGTTGGGCATACAACTCCGTCAGGTTGTCGCACGTTATGTAGTATTTATCCTCGTATATATCGACTATCTCTATGGCTTCGCCGATTTTAGAGGCGTATATCTTGACGAAATCCATCTTCCGCAAGTTCAGGAACACACCATAGTATCCGAAAAATCCGACAGAGGCAAATATTGGCAACATATACCTCATCGAGCCCCTTTTAACTACTCTTACATAGGCGATTTTATCGAAGTCAATATGTGTGTAGTCCGATATGCAGCAGACGTCGATACTGTCGTCGTTCAACAATACGTATCGTGGAATCGATAGTATCATCAGCATTACAATGGCGATGGCAATCGATACGAACCACGCAAACATATATCCGCCATCGAAGAGCATATACAACACTGCGGCCACAGCCGTAAAGAGTATGAGGTGGAGCAGCGTTAGCGTTCGTGTTAGGGAGTCGCTGCTATATCGGAACTTTTGGCTACTCATCGTTTGCATTGGCTGCTTGTCGGAGGTATAACTCCGCAACAAGCATATCGTTAGGGGTGGTAATCTTGATATTTGTCGGCTCGCCTTCGTATAGCATAACCTTATGTCCAGAGTGCTCTACGACCGAAGCATCGTCCGTAAACGCCTCGTTGAATGGTACGTCGTATGCCGACAACAGTGTCGAAGCGTCGAAAATCTGCG
>JAZRCC010000166.1:0-2298 GCA_045635405.1 Alistipes sp. | reverse complement strand
ACGATAGGGGAGCTCAAATCGTCATTCATAGCCTCGTGGCAACGTCTGCCAAGGTCGGCAGCGTCGATTGTCGAGTCGGCAGATGGCTTTGCCTTGTGCAGAGCCTCGATACCCTTCATCAGACGGTCCAGACCCTTCTCGGCTGCTTGCAGTGCATCGTTCGAGAAGTCGAGTGTCGAACGGTAGTGTGCTTGCAGGATGAAGAAGCGGATGGTCATCGGGCTATACGCCTGTTCGAGTGCAGGGTGTGTGCCGCTGAACATCTCTTCGAGGGTGATGAAGTTGTTGTACGACTTACCCATCTTCTTGCCGTTGATGGTAATCATATTGTTGTGAATCCAATAGCGAGCCGAGTCGTGTCCCAGAGCTGCGGTCGATTGAGCGATTTCGCACTCGTGGTGAGGGAACATCAAGTCCATACCGCCACCGTGGATATCGAACTGCTCACCCAGATATTTGGTACTCATTGCCGAGCACTCCATATGCCAACCCGGGAAACCGTCGCTCCAAGGCGATGCCCAACGCATAATATGCTCGGGTGCCGCCTTCTTCCACAACGCAAAGTCGTAGGAGTGGTGTTTATCCTCCTGACCATCCAATTTGCGGGTGTCGGTGACGATATCGTCGAGGTTACGACCCGAAAGACAACCGTAGTGGTGGTCTTTGTTGTAACGCTCTACGTCGAAGTATATCGAGCCATTCGACTCGTAGGCATAACCGGCATCGATAATGCGTTTAACGAAGTCGATTTGCTCCATAATATGGCCCGAAGCGTGTGGCTCGATTGATGGCGACAGAACAGCGAGCTTCGACATAAATGTGCGATAACGCTCTGTGTAGTAGTGAGCTACCTCCATCGGTTCGAGCTGCTCCAAGCGTGCCTTCTTTGCAATCTTGTCCTCGCCCTCGTCGGCATCGTGTTCGAGGTGACCTACGTCGGTGATGTTGCGGACGTAGCGTACTTTGTAGCCTTCGGCACGCAGATAGCGGAACAGAAGGTCAAACGTAATGGCTGGGCGTGTGTGTCCCAGGTGTGGGTCGCCATATACGGTCGGACCACAGACGTACATACCAACGTGTTGTGGGTTGAGAGGCTCGAACTCCTCTTTGCGTCGGGTCTTTGTGTTGTAAAGTGTCAGTTTGCTCATATTGGTCTATTCTTTATTGTTTTTCTCTTTGGGCTCGATTGGTGGAAGATTTAACGAGTCGCGACGTGCTTTGTCGGCATCCGTAAGCACGAGGTCCTCATCCTTCAAACCAAAACCTTCGCGGTAGTAGTCGTTGAAACTCTGCAAAACCTCCTGACGATTTGCAAATGCTGCAAGGTAGTATATCTGCGACAACTCGTCGAGCTTATCGTCGATGATGTTTGTCACCAAATCGCCATATATGCCCTCGAATTGTAGATAGTACTCGATATAGTCAATCAGCGTGTCGGCATACGCCATAATCAGAGCATCGCCCTTCTCGTTGGCGTGCAGTGCATAGTACGCCTCGATAAACGGATAGGTGTTGGCCTCCGTGAAACGTATCTTGTCGATTGGCAACACCTCCAAACCTCTATCGAGCAACTTCTCGGCACGCTCCAAGTCGTTTTGGCGTATCAACTCTTTGGCCGCACGGGCAAATGCTTCGCGGGAACGTGACACCATCAGGTTGTACTGCGTGAAGTAATCGACATAGACATCGGGGTGGTTCAGATTGCCATATCGCATCTTGTTCATCAGCACATCATAGATATAGTCGGTGTCGATACGGCCAACCTCCCACGCATTTTCGTATGGGGTCAAAATCGGCACGAAGCGGTAGCTGTAACCGTCGAATTGCAGATAGTCGAGCAGCCCGAAGTTTTTGAGCAGATATACCTGCGTAAAGTATATCGGACGCTTCCAATCGAAGTGTGCAAACAGATCGAGCAACATCATCTCGGAACGTGACAACGAGTTCTTCTTCAAGTCGATATATATCGTATCGACCATCAGGTGGCGGTCGCTCTCTTTGACAATACCCGAAGCGATGGCTGCATCCTTATCCACGGGCAACGCTATGCGTTTTGTCGGGATAAAGTCGCACGGCTTATCGAGGCCCATATCGACCTTCGTGCGAGGGTCTTCGCTCTTTATAAACTCCATAACCTCCTTGATATCGACAGGGCGGTCTATGCGTGCATCAATTGGAATCCAATCATTTACGAAAGTGTATTTGCTGCGAGGCAACGAGAATGGAATACCCTCGGCATCGTTCGCCTTACACTTCATCTCATCGACATACCACTCGCCATCGAGGTACGACGAGTTC
>JAZRCC010000165.1:0-11509 GCA_045635405.1 Alistipes sp. | reverse complement strand
CGTAAGTCTGCCCGTATCGTCGGTGACGTGCTCGGTAAATTCCACCCACACGGCGATTCGTCTGTGTATGAGGCTATGTGTCGTATGGCACAGAGCTGGGCAATGCGATATCCGCTTGTCGAGGGTCAGGGTAACTTTGGTTCGCCCGATGGCGATAAACCAGCTGCGATGCGTTATACGGAGGCTCACCTCCAACGTATCTCGGACGAGGTTATGGCCGATATCGACAAGGAGACTATCGATTGGACTCCAAACTTCGATGGCGAGGAGTTGGAGCCAACAGTTTTGCCAACCCGTATTCCACTGTTGCTGGTAAATGGTGCCAGCGGTATTGCGGTAGGTATGGCAACCAATATGGCGCCGCATAACCTCGGCGAGGTTGTCGATGCTTGTTGTGCCTATATTGACAATCCGGAGTGCGAGTGCGAGGATTTGTTGCACTTCGTGAAGGGTCCCGACTTCCCAACAGGTGGTATCATCTATGGTTATGCGGGCGTTAAGGATGCCCTGCTTACGGGTCGTGGTCGAGTAGTAATTCGTGCAAAGTACGAAATCGAAACCCTCGCAAACAACCGCCAGCAGATTGTCTTTACGGAGATGCCTTATATGGTGAGCAAGGATGACTTGTGTCGCAGCGTAGTCGATTTGATTAAGGCGGGCAAGTTGGAGGGCGTGTCGGATATCAACGACGAGACCTCGGATCGCGATGGTGTTCGTTTGGTTGTATCGCTCAAACACGATGCTGTTGCCAATGTTGTGGTAAATATGCTCTTTAAGCACACCGCTTTGCAGTCGTCGTTCTCGGTGAACAATATCGCACTTGTGAATGGCCGACCAGAGTTGTTGAACTTGAAAGACCTTATCCGTCACTTCCTCAACCATCGCCACGATGTGGTTGTGCGTCGTACCAACTACGATTTGCGTATCGCTAACGAGCGTATGCACATCGTGCAGGGTCTCTTGTTTGCACAGGCTCACATCGACGAAATCATCGCTACAATCAAGGCTTCGAAGAATCCTGATGCAGCACGTACGGCATTGGTCGAGAAGTTCGATTTGAGCGAGTTGCAGGCTGCTGCTATCGTAGCGATGCGTCTGGGTGCTCTGACAGGTCTCGAACACGATAAGCTGACTGCCGAGCGTGATGAGTTGCAGAAGAATATCGACTTCTATACCGAGGTGCTTGCCGATGAGGCGTTGCAGTGGAAGATTGTTAAGGACGAGCTTATCGAAGTTCGCGAGAAGTATGGCGATGAGCGTCGTTCCGAGATTATCTACGCTTCGGAGGAGTTTAATCCAGAGGATTTCTATGCCGACGAGGATATGGTTATCACCATTTCGCACCTCGGATATATCAAGCGTACATCGCTTGCAGAGTACCGCACCCAAAATCGTGGTGGTGTAGGTGCCAAGGGTAGTGCAACCCGCGACGAGGACTTTATCGAGCATATTTACGTTGCATCGATGCACAATACGATGATGTTCTTTACGGAGAAGGGTCGTTGCTATTGGTTGAAGGTTTACGAGATTCCGGAGGGTACTCGTTCGTCGAAGGGTCGTGCAATTCAGAATGTTATTCAGATTGAGCCGGATGATAAGGTTCGTGCCTATATCAACTGCAAACTGTTGAACGATACCGAGTATGTCAATAACAACTATATCGTGATGTGTACCAAAGATGGTACTATCAAGAAGACCAAGTTGGAGGCATATTCGCGTCCTCGTGCCAACGGTGTCAATGCAATCGTAATCCGTGAGGGCGACCAACTTATCGATGCGAAACTCACAAGCGGCAATGCCGAGGTGCTGATTGCTTCGCGTGAGGGCAAGGCTATCCGCTTCAACGAGGAGACCGTTCGCCCTGTTGGTAGAACAAGTATGGGTGTTCGCGGTATTATGCTCGAAGAGGGTAACGAGGCTGTCGGTATGATATGTATCGAGCCTGATTCGTTGCAGGATGTATTGGTATTGTCGGAGAACGGATTTGGTAAGCGTACCAATTTGGAAGAGTACCGTATCACAAACCGTGGCGGTAAGGGTGTCAAGACAATCAATATCACCGAGAGAACGGGTAAATTGGTTTCGATTCAGGCGGTTACCGATCAGAACGATTTGATGATTATCAACCGCTCGGGCGTTACAATTCGTACGTCTGTTGAGCAGATTAGTGTTGCAGGTCGTGTAACGCAGGGTGTTAAGATTATCAACTTGCGTGATGGCGATTCAATCGCTTCGGTGATGGCTGTGCCTTCGAGCGAGGATGTTGCCGAGGAGCAGACTGCCGTAGTCGAGGCTACCGAGGTAGCAAGCGAGACACCGGCAGTTGTCGAAGAGGTACAAAACAGTGAAGAATAAACATATAAACTAATATTTTTACAACTATGAAGAAAACGTTTTTAATGTTGATGGCTTTGGTAGCACTCGTTGCACCAACCGTAACAGCGCAGAAGGTGGACGAGAAGGGTCTGCTTCAAAAGATGCAAAAGAGCGATGCTGAAATTGCAGATGCAAAGAAGGCACAGAAGGCAACGGCGTGGACAAACCGTACAAAGGTTTATGCTGATGCGTTGATGGCTCCAACAAAGGACATCGACCTCAATCTCGATCAGCTGATTCTCTTCCAGTGGGGCGAGCCAGAGGATAAGCAGATGGATGCAAATGGCCGTCAGATTTTGATTTACCCTTGGGTTAATGTTTATGTTGCAAATGGTCGTATTGCTGCGTGGGTAGAGACCAAGAGCCTTGTTAAGGAGGATGCTCTCACCACTATCTTGGAGGCTTCGAAGAAGGCTATCGAGCTCGATCCAAAGCAGACTGATAAGATACGTCCTATCTTGGCACAGGTTCTCGACTTCTACATTCGCTTGGGCGAGGTTGGCGGTTTGATTCCTGACTATGCAGCTGCTCGTGATGCATTCTTCCGCGTATTGGATATTCACAACCACCCACTTTTCGATAAGCCAGATCCAAAGTACTACTACATCATCGGTCAGATTTCGACATATCTCGGCTCGTCGGCTAGCAGCGAGGATGCAAAGATTGCATATTTTGCTGATGGCGAGAAGTATCTCAACTTGGCTCGTGAGAGTGGCTACAAGGATGAGACAGGTCAGCTCAACTACTACCTCTTCCACTGCTACTATGGTCAGAAGAGCAAGGATGCAGGTTATGTAATGAAGGCGAAGGAGATTTTGTTGGAGGGTGTTGAGAAGTACCCAAAGAACGAGCGTATTCTCGAAGGCCTTATGTCGCTCTACACAATGGAGGAGGGCGTAGGTAACCCAGAGGAGTTGGTTGCTCTTATCGACCGTGCATTGGCAGAGAACCCTACAAACCCTGATTTGTGGTTTGGCCGTGGTCAGGTGTTCTACAAATTAAAGAACTTCGACGAGTGTATCGTATCGTTCAAGAAGATTGACGAGTTGCGTCCAAACGACTATGATACAAACTACTACATCGGTATCTTCTACGCATCGAAGGGCGATAAGCTCAACCGTGAGTTGAATGCTCGCAGCGAGAGCATCGACAGCCAGGAGGAGTATATGGCAGAGCAGAAGAAGGTGTTGGCAGTCTATATGGGTGCTGTTCCTTACCTCGAAAAGGCACACGAGTTGCAGCCAAGCAATGTTGATTGTGCACAGATTTTGAAGGAGTTGTGCTTCCGTCTCCGTAACGAGGAGGGTATGATGCCAAAGTACGAGAAGTATAACGCTATCTACAAGAAGTTGAAGGGTTTGGAGTAATCATTTAATGAACAAAAGGGCGGCGGAATTGGGTTTCTGCTGCCCTTTGTTGTACCTATAATATATATTATGTTGAAGTATCTACTACTGTTGGTTGCTGCGTGGTCGCTCACATCGTGCTGCGATAGTGCAAATATCGATGCCGAGTTGGCTCGACAGGCACTCGACGAGTACGACCAGCCGATACGCCCTGCAAGCGAGGGTCGCAATCCGTGTTGGAATAAGTTTGCGAATAGGTTTATATATGCCCCGACGTTTGACTTTTCGACACACGAAGGTGCTGCGAATTATCGCTATACGGTAATGGTTGGTGATGAGTCGTGGAGTTTTACGGCAGATGTGCCTACCGCTCCGCTGACAGAGATTTGGAGAGATGTGAAGGTGGGCGATGCCAAACTTACGGTCGAGGCTATGGATGCAGCGGGTAAGGTTATCGACACGGTAGGATGCCGTGAGTTTCGTCGCGATTGTCCATTCTGCCCGCCCTATAATCAGAATGTTCGTCCATATCGCGAGGCTGCTGTAATGGCTCTGTTGTATGTGCATAATATGGAAGCCGTGCAGCATTGGAAGGGGTCGCAAGAGCCCCTGATGAGCTATTCGCACAATACCTATCCGGCAAAGATTGTCAGTGCCACAATTCGTGCAGAGTTGTTGTTGGCGTCGTTGGTGCCATCGTACCGAGAGGAGGCTTTGCAGATTGCCGAAAATGCAGCCGCATTCCTTATGGCACAATCGCGTAAAAAGGATGAGCCGTTGGCATACTTCCCTCCGACCTACTATAAAGATTTAATTGTGTCGGGCAAGGATTGGAACGTTGGCAAAACGATGATGATGGAGGCTTGTTCGGCTGCAAATGCCTATCTCGACCTCTATATCACTACCGGCAAACCAATCTACTTGGAGTATCTGTTGGGAATTCCCGAAACGTATCAAAAGTTGCAGCGAGAGGATGGCTCTTTCCCTGTGAAGGTCGATTTTGCAACTGGCGAGGCGGTGAATGGTGCTTCGGCAATGTTGCATCCGCTGATTTCGTATCTCGACCGCCTGCACAATACGCTAGGTGTGCGTAAGTATGAGCCACTGCGTAAGCGTTGCGAGCGATGGATGGAGGAGGTTGCTATCGAGCGATTCGATATGTCGGGACAGTTCGAGGATGTGTCGGTATTGGGCGTAGAGCCTTACGAAAATCTGACGAACTGCACAGCAGCACCTTACGCATCGTATCTCTTGTTGAAGAGCGAGCGTAGCGACAAAGAGTTCCGCAATGCAATCGATTTGATTCGTTTGAGCGAGGATCAATTCACCTATTGGAACGATATTCCGAACGGGGATGGTGTGCGTCGTCTTGCTACACCGTGCGTATTGGAGCAGTACAAATATCGTACGCCGGTTGATAATAGTGCAGCAAATGTTGCCCACGCCTTTATGTCGTTGTACGAGGCTACGGGCAGTCAGTTGGCATTGGCAAAGGCGAAGGCTTTGGTGGATAACATCACCGTTATGCAGTGTGCGGGCAATGGGCAGATTCCGACAACGTGGGACTATCGCAGCCCGAAACGTCACCAAAAGCGTACATTTTGGATTAACTGCACATTCTCGTCGGTCATTGTACTGATGCGAATGGAGGCTCTGCTGGCAAAAATTGAGGCCGAGCAAGCCGAGTAGGGCAGTTGCCTACATAGCAAAATAAAGCAGGGTCGCTTTACGAAGCGACCCTGCTTTTGTGTGTGGAGATAAGCAGATTAATACTGCTCTTGCTCGTTAGGGAAGTCGTACGATTTGACATCCTCGATATAGTGCGATACCGCCTCGGTCATAATGGTGTACAAGTCGGCATATCGACGCAAGAAGCGTGGCGAGAAACCTTTGTTGATACCCAACATATCGTGTACGACCAGCACCTGACCATCGGTGCTGCCACCTGCTCCGATACCGATTGTAGGAATCGATAATTCCTCGGTAACTTTTGCTGCAAGTGTAGCCGGAATCTTCTCCAAAACAAGTGCGAAACATCCCGCCTCCTCCAACAGATGGGCATCGTGGATAAGTTTTGCAGCCTCTGCCTCCTCCTTTGCACGCACGTTGTATGTTCCGAACTTGTGAATCGATTGCGGTGTTAAGCCGAGGTGTGCCATAACGGGGATACCTGCGGTGAGGATACGCTTTACCGAGTCGATAATCTCCTCGCCACCCTCGATTTTGATTGCATCGGCACCGGTCTCTTTCATAATGCGAATTGCCGAGTTTAGAGCGGCCAACGAGTCGCCCTGATAGGTGCCGAACGGCATATCGACAACCACCAATGCACGATTTACGGCACGGACAACCGACGATGCGTGATATATCATTTGGTCGAGTGTGATAGGGAGGGTCGTTTCGTGACCAGCCATCACATTTGCAGCCGAATCACCGACCAAAATCACGTCGATACCGGCCCCGTCCACAATCTTTGCCATTGAATAATCGTACGATGTGAGCATCGAAATTTTTTCGTTACGCTCCTTCATCTCTTTGAGCCGCAGTGTTGTAACGGCTCTTACTTTGCTCTCTACTGACATAGTTGTATAATTTTTGTTTGGCAAAGGTATAATAAAATTTAATCAAAAATATCGTTTATCTAACAAAAAGTTTGTATATTTGTTAAGAAATAACCATAAAATTGAAAGTATGAAAAAAATTATTGTAGTTGGCAGCTCCAATACCGATATGGTTATTCGGTCGGAACGTCTGCCACGAGTAGGAGAGAGTGTTGTCGGCGGCGATTTTATGATGGCCGGTGGCGGTAAGGGTGCCAATCAGGCTGTTGCTGCGGCACGAATGGGACATAAGGTGCGATTTGTAGCAGCTTTGGGTCGTGATATTTTCGGAGATGATGCTCTGCGTAACTATGCAGATTACGGTATCGACACTGCTTATATCGTTCGCAAGGATGTGCCGTCGGGTATCGCCCTGATTATGGTGGATAGCCACGCTCAAAACTCGATTTCGGTGGCATTGGGAGCCAATTCGCAACTCTCGTACGAGGATGTGCTTCCTGCATTGGAGGGCCTTGAAGAGGGCGATATCGTGCTTTTGCAGTTGGAGATTCCTATGGAGACTGTCGAGGCTGTGGCTGCTTATGCAAGCGAGCGAGGTGCTTTGGTGGTTTTGAACCCTGCACCTGCTGCAAAGTTGAGTGCCGAGCTCTTGTCTAAGCTCTACCTTATTACGCCAAACCAGACCGAGGCGGAGTTCCTGACAGGTGTCGAGGTTGGCGATTTCGAGTCTGCACAGCGTGCATCGGCAGTGTTGCGTGATGCGGGCGTTAGCCGTGTTGTGATAACAATGGGTAGCCACGGTGCATTCGTGGATGATGGCACGCAATGTGAGATTGTACCGGCATACAGAGTCGATGCGGTCGATACAACAGCTGCGGGCGATGTATTCAACGGTGCGTTGTGTAGCCATCTTGCCGAGGGTCACACACTGACCGAGGCGATAGCATTCGCTACGAAGGCGTCGGCTATTTCGGTTACTCGTGCCGGTGCTCAACCATCGATTCCGACACGCGAGGAGGTTGATGCGTTTAATTAATTAGGGAAATTACAAACTCTTAAAAATCAGTGTTATGTATATTATTGACAGTTATTTGGTAGCAGTTGTTTTCTGCTTTATTACGATGTTCTGCTGGGGCTCGTGGGGTAACACTCAAAAACTTGCGGGTAAGACTTGGCGTTATGAGCTCTTCTATTGGGACTACGTTATCGGTATGGTGTTGTTCGCGCTTTTGCTCGGCTTTACTATGGGAAGCATCGGTGACGAGGGTCGTTCGTTTGTTGCTGACCTTTCGCAAGCTCAACTCTCGAGCGTGCTGTGGATTGTGTTGGGCGGTGTGATTTTCAACGCATCGAATATTATGTTGTCGGCATCGGTATCGCTTGCTGGTCTTTCGGTAGCTTTCCCTCTGGGCTGTGGTTTGGCTCTTGTTTTGGGCGTTATCAACAACTATTTGGAGCAGGCGAAGGGTGATGCAGCATTGCTCTCGATTGGTGTTTTGGCAGTCGTAGCAGCTATCGTATGCAACGGTATCGCAGCAGGTCGTGTAAATAAGGGTGGCAACCAGATGTCGGGCCGTCGCAAGGGTATCATATTGGCGATTGTTGCAGGTTTGTTGATGTCAACCTTCTACCGCTTCGTAGTGAAGGGTATGGACGTTGATAACTTCGTATCGCCAGAGGTTGGTAAATTGACCCCATATTCGGCAATCTTTATCTTCTCGCTTGGTGTACTTTTGTCGAACTTCATCTTCAATACCTATGTGATGAAGCGTCCGTTTGTTGGCGAGAGCGTAGCTTATAAGGACTACTTCAAAGGCTCGTTCCCAACCCACTTGGTAGGTATTCTTGGTGGTGCTATCTGGTGCCTTGGTACAGCATTTTCGTATATTGCTGCGGGCAAGGCAGGTGCTGCCGTTTCGTATGCATTGGGACAAGGTGCTCCTATGGTTGCAGCATTCTGGGGCGTATTTATCTGGAAGGAGTTCAAGGGTGCTGATTCGAAAACCAACGCTCTGCTTGCGTTGATGTTCGCACTCTTTATTATCGGCTTGGGCGTAATAGTTTACGCAGGACAATAGATGATAGAGTCGTTATAAAAACAAAATCGGGCGGTTGTGAAAGCAACCGCCCGATTTTTTGTTGTCAGATAGCGTAGTGTTAGTTCTTGCCAAAACGAATACCAAGTTGAATATAACCACAACTTGCTGTGCCAACTTTAACAAGCCCATTATAGCCAATGCCAAACGAGAAACGCTTTACATCAATACCGGCACCTGCTTGGCAGTGAAAACCGTTGAGACCTCCTCTGTAACTAATGCCAATAAACCCACCTAATGTACAATTGATATATGGATTAACCTTTCTGCCACGGGTTAAGTAACCTTGTTATATTTAAGCCAATTGGAATATAGACCAAGTCGTAGTCTGATATTATATAGTGAAAGCCTGTTTGAAAGCCTGCGAAAAAGTATTCGTATATTTTCACACCAACACTTATATCAGCACTTGGCCCGGCTTCATAAGCGTTAAAAACGGTGCCTACATAACCATAACCCTGAAACTTTATAGGAGTTAAAGATTGTGGATTAAACTTGTTAAGAGTCAAACTGTTGTTTGGTTTGATACTCTGCATTACATCCTTCTCTCCGTTTGCATATTTGATGTAAAAAACATTAGACTTAGATATGGTGTATGTGGGGCCTTCGAGGTTGCTCCAACGCTTGTAGGTCACACTCTTTTCAGTAATAGCCGTTACCTTTGCTTGTACCTCTGTGGCGTCCTTTAATACGATTAGGTCTTGTGCCATAGTCGTGCTGAATATCACTACAAATAGAGTGAAAAGTGCTAATTTTTTCATTTATATTAAGTTTTTTAATTGTTTATATGGAAAGCGTGTGTCACAAAGATATAAATAAATTCTAAAAAGAACAACCCGAAAGCGGAAAACTTTCGGGTTGTGCATATCGGGCGATAGTGCGGGGACTACTCCTCGCTCTCCTCGTCAGGAAGGCGGAACTCGGTCATACCTGCCTCTACAAGCAGATTGAACCACTGAATCGCCTTTTTGATATCCGAAGCGTGTACTCGCTCGCGGTCATACTCCGGAAGAACAGCTGCAAAGAACTCCGCCAAACGTGCGGCCGACTCCTTTGGCGAGATTGCAGGCTTACCCTCGGTGTGGGCATACATTCGTGTGAATACCTCTGCCAAAGCGATATCCTCACCCTCGGTGTACATCGAAATCTCGGTCAAAGCACTCACACGCTGCGATGCCGAAGCGTTCATACGTTTGCCATCGATAAGCGACTCAACAATTACACCCGTGCGAGATTGGGCAACATATTTGTAGAGTCCTGGTTGTCCGGAAATTGCTAAAATATCCTTTAATTCCATATTGATTTATTATTTTTGTTGTGAAACATTTACGGTTACGGTAGGGAATGGGAAGTGTACGCCGTGGTTTGGTAACTCCTTATAGAAGAGTTCGTTCATCTTGAAGAATAGATCCCAATAGTTTGCGGTTTTAACCCAAACACGAACAGTGAGTATAATCGCATCGGCACCAAGCTCCGAGAGCACAACCATCGGTGTAGGCTCTGCCAAAACACGCTCGTCTGCCTTCAAAAGAGCCAGAATAGCCTCGCGAGCCTGATCGACATCGTCGCCATACGAGAGCGATATCTTCCACTCGACACGACGTGTCAGAGGTTGCGAATAGTTGTCTATAATCGATGACGAAATGGCGTTGTTCGGTACATAAATGGTGCGGTTGTCGCCCGTCGAGAGCTGTGTTGAGAACATTCCGATAGCCTTAACGGTACCCGACTGACCCTGAGCTGTGATATAGTCGCCAACGCGATATGGTCGCAGAATAAGCAGAATAACACCGCCCGCAAAGTTCTGCAACGTGCCACTCAATGCCATACCGATAGCCAAACCAGCCGAGGCAAAGATTGCGACAAACGATGTGGTGTTGATACCCAACGTCTGAATGGCAGCCAGCACAACCATTGCAGTTGCGACAACGGTGACAACACTACGCAGGAACGAACGCAACGACGAGTCGATATTGCGACGCTCGAATGCTCGGTTCATAATGCGGATGACCCACTTTGTGAGCCAACGACCCACGGCATAAATCAGCAGTGCGAGTGCTATTTTAAGGAGTATCCAACAACCTTGCTGTGCAAGTTCGGTCAAAATCTGACCATAATCGGCGTGTGCGATTTTGTCGATGGTCTCTGCTAATTGAGCCTTTTGCACGCTGTCGGGAACAATCAGATTTTCGATTTTAGGTGTCTCTGTTTGGAGTAGATATTTCATCGAGAGTGGTGTTATTTATAAATATATGTAACTAAATCGATATAAATACGAGTGCGAAGATAGTCAAAATTTTATAAATTTGTTTCAGAAATGGCTTTTTTCGAAATTTATTGTATATATTTGTAGAGTAAAATGGATAAAACTGTAAAATATATTTAACCTACCTAAACTATGAAAAAATTACTTTTGACACTTTGCGCGGTGGCTGCTGTGGCAGTCGTGGCAGCACAGCCAAAAATGAGCTATCAGGAGGCAGAGGCAAAGGCCAACGAGGTTATTGCCAAGCTGACTCTCGATGAGAAAATCACAATGACACGAGGCTACAACCGCTTCTTCTTCCCTGGTGTGCCTGAAAAGGGACTCCCTTACATCTACACTACCGATGCGTCAATGGGTGTGAAGAATAAGCAGCGAATGCACCGCGAGGGTATGATTAAGATGGCAGAGCGTACGACACAGTTCCCTGCTTTCATTATGTTGGCTTCGACATTTAATCCTCAAATCGCTCACGACTACGGTTATGCAGTTGGCGAGGAGGCTCGTATGGCAGGTGCAGGTGTGATTCTCGGTCCGGGTATGAACATCTATCGTAACTCGCGTTGCGGTCGTAACTTCGAGTATCTTGGCGAGGACCCATATTTGGCAGGCGAGCTGATTTACAACTACATCAAGGCTATGCAATCGACCGGTACAATGGCGTGTGCAAAGCACTTCTTGTGTAATCAGACCGAGTTCTATCGTCGTCGTTCGAACTCTATTGTTGACGAGCGTGCAATTATGGAGATTTACACTCCGGCGTTCAAGGCTGCTATCGATGCTGGCGTAGGCTCTGTTATGACAGCCTACAACCAGCTCAATGGCGAGTGGACAGGTCAGGACAAATATACCATCACCGACCTTTTG
>JAZRCC010000164.1:0-6741 GCA_045635405.1 Alistipes sp. | reverse complement strand
CCCTTCGAGAATCTTCGACATAGGCTCGCCTTACTACCTTCCAATGTTTACCATACTCGTGATAGAACGCTTGGCAGCCTCTCGCACCTCCTCGTCAATCGTAACCTCTGGCGACATCTCCTCCAAACAGCGGGCGATGCTCTCCAAAGTCACCATCTTCATATACTCGCACTCGTTGAGTGGCGAACCGTCGGACGATGGCACCGGAATAAACTCCTTGTCGGGCATCTCACGTCGCAACGTAGCGAGTATTCCCGCCTCGGTGACGATGATAAACTCACGCTTCGACGAGCGACGACAATATTCGATGATATCCGACGTCGAGCCTACAAAGTGGGCAGCATCCTGCACCTCCTCGCGACACTCCGGGTGTACCATAACCTCCGCCGCAGGGTGCTTCTTACACAGCTCCTCAATGGCTTCGAGACGGAATCGCTCGTGAACGTGGCAACCACCCTGCCACAGAAGGATGTTATCACGATTGGCCTTCTTCATCACAAATCTGCCGAGGTTGTGGTCGGGACCAAACAACACGGGGATACGCTTGTCGATACTCTCCACCACCTTTATGGCGTTCGACGAGGTGCAACATACATCGGTCAGAGCCTTAACCTCGACCGTAGTATTGACGTACGAAACGACCGTATGGCACGGATGCAGTGTCAGGTAGCGACGAAACTCCTCGGCATTGCACGAGTCCGCCAACGAACACCCCGCCTCGGGATTTGGTACCAAAATACTCTTTTCGGGAGCCAACACCTTGGCCGTCTCCGCCATAAAATTGACACCCGCAAAGAGAATCACGGGAGCCTCCATCTTGCACGCCTTCTGCGAGAGGGCGAGCGAATCACCCAAAAAGTCGGCCACCTCCTGCACCTCTGGTCGAGTGTAGAAGTGAGCCAATATCACTGCGTTACGCTCCTCTTTGAGCCTTCTGATTTTATCCTGTAATGCTTTCATAGTTTTTTAGTTTTGTTTTTCATCGGCTCTGCCGATGCGGCTTGTGGCTTTGCCACAAAGCCGATAAGGGCGTTTCCCGCCGCCAACCTTATTTGACCTTACCTGACCTTAAAAGACCTTACTTGACCTTAAAACTCGGCAGCACCTTTCACAAACCCCCTCAGCTTCGCTCGTCCCCCTAACTTCGGGGGATAATATTTTCTACCACTCTATTCCTCCCCTAAGTTAGGGGAGGTGCCCGTTAGGGCGGTGGGGTCTGTCGACTTTGGTCACCCTCCTTAAATCCCTTAATCTCCCTAACCTCCCTACTGCGGCACTTATCAACACAATTTATTATTTTTTATTCTTTATTTAAATATTTAATTAATAAAACAATAATAATAAACGCTGTTGAAAGTGTCAGTAAATTCTTTTCTAAAAAATATATCACCACTGCCCTCTCGGTTGTTGCTCGGCTAACTGCTTGACTCGTAGCAGGGAGGCGGATGTTATCAACAGATGTTTACACCGACTCTTAACAATCTAACAGTGGAAAATGTAAACACTCAACCCCCATTTTTCTGTGCAATTTTTGATGATATTTTTTGATAAAGTGTCGAAAATTTTCGTTTTGTCAATCAACCGCCAACTTATTAAAAGTTATCGACATTTAATTGACTGTTTACCACCAAACATATCAACAATTTTGTAGGCTATCTGTTGATAATACCTATTGACCACATCCGACAGGATAACGGCAGGAGTACCCCCGTCGCCACTCTCCATAATCGACTGAACGATAGGTATTTGACCCAACAGTGGAATCTCCAATTTGTCGGCCAAATCGGCACCGCCATTCTTGCCGAAGATGTAGTATCGCTCGTCGGGATGCTGCTCGGGCGTAAACCACGCCATATTCTCGATAAGGCCCAGCAGCTGCACCGCAACATCGGGGTGACGCAACATATTGACACCTCGCATAACTGCCGACAGTGCAACCTCTTGCGGGGTTGTGACGATGATGGCACCCGAGAGCGACATCTCGGAAGTTATTGACAAATGTATGTCGCCTGTTCCGGGAGGCATATCGATAAGCAGGAAGTCCAAATCACCCCAATACGTGTCGTGCACAAACTGACGCAGTGCCGTATGTGCCATCGTGCCTCGCCAGATGATAGGCTCGCCATACTTGATAAACATCGACATCGACATCATCGGCACACCGAAAGGTCTGATAGGCTCAATCCACTCACGGCCATCACGCTCAATCATCCCCGGTGTGAGCGACGATTTGAGCATATTTGTCTGCGATGGGCCATATACATCGGCATCGAGAATACCCACCTCATAACCCATCTGCTGCAACGCCAGGGCGAGATTTGCCGTTACGGTCGATTTGCCGACACCACCCTTACCCGAAGTTACGGCTATGATATGCTTGATATTTGCCGAACCCGAATCGGCAGGGATGTTGTACGGATTCTTCGGTGGCTTCCTCTTGCGAGGCTCCTTGTGGATGTAACACGACACCTCACGACCCGGAAAAGCGGCGATGAGAGCCTCCTCTGCCGCCTTACGAATCTGCTTGGCAAATGGGTCGCGCTGCAACGGAAAGAGCAACGAAACCACAATAAGATCCTCTTTGGCTACGATATCGTGAACATATCCCGCCTCCACAATGTCCTTCTCAACATCGGGATGCACAATCTGCCGCAATACCTCTTTTACCTGTTGTTCCATAGTGTAATGTTTATGTTTTTACTAGTTCTTATGCTTTGTTTTTCCTTTTGTGGCTCTGCCACACGGCTTCGCCGAAAAGGGTTTTTAAGGGTGGTTAAAGGTTGTTAAGGGTTTTCTTTTTGCCGTGGTCGCTTGTCGCCGCCGTGGTCGCTTGTCGCCCTTGCTCGCTCTCCCTAACCTCCTTAAATTCCTTAAACTCTCTAAACTCCCTATCACGGCGTCGTGCGTCGTTTTGCACGCAAGTGCAAATATACAACATTTGGAGCACAAAAAGTTCTAAAAAAAATAAAAAAATTAACAAAACCCTCCTCCCTATCGCAAAAATCTGTATCTTTGTCGCAATTATATAATATAAGGTACTTATGGCACAACCAAAGCAATTCAAACGCTATCTTGTTACGTCGGCACTTCCCTATGCCAACGGACCCGTACATATAGGACATTTGGCGGGCGTATATATCCCGTCCGACATCTACACACGCTATCTTCGTATGCGTCACTGCGACGTGCTGTCGATTTGTGGCTCCGACGAACACGGCGTGCCAATCACCATCAAGGCTAAACGCGAGGGAATCACTCCGCAGCAGGTTGTCGATCGCTACCACGCCATCATCAAGCGTTCGTTCGAGGAGTTCGGCATTGCGTTCGACATCTATTCGCGTACGTCGTCAGACGTGCATACCCAGACCGCTTCGGAGTTCTTCCGCAAGCTCTACGACGAGGGCAAGTTCACCGAGCAGTCGTCGGAGCAGTACTACGACACGGAGGCACAGATGTTCTTGGCGGACCGCTACATTGTCGGCACCTGTCCAAAGTGTGGTAACGAGCGTGCATATGGCGACCAGTGCGAGGCGTGCGGTTCTACACTCTCGCCCGAGGAACTCATTGAGCCACACTCGGTTTTGTCGGGTACGGTACCCGAACTTCGCAAGACACTGCATTGGTATCTGCCGCTCAACGACTACGAGCAGATGCTGCGTGAGTGGATTTTGGAGGGCCACAAGGAGTGGAAGACCAACGTCTATGGCCAGTGCAAGAGCTGGTTGGATGGTGGCTTGCAACCTCGTGCCGTAAGCCGCGATTTGGATTGGGGTATCCCTGTTCCTGTTGAGGGTGCCGAGGGTAAGGTGTTGTACGTTTGGTTCGACGCCCCTATCGGCTATATCTCTGCTACAAAGGAACTTACATCGGATTGGGAACGCTATTGGAAGCAGGACGACACCAAACTTGTCCACTTTATCGGCAAGGATAACATCGTCTTCCACTGTATTGTTTTCCCATCGATGTTGAAGGCTCACGGCGACTATATCTTGCCCGAGAATGTGCCATCGAACGAGTTTTTGAACTTGGAGGGCGACAAGATTTCGACCTCGCGTAATTGGGCAGTGTGGTTGCACGAATATTTGGAGGAGATGCCTGGTAAGCAGGACGTTCTGCGTTATGTGCTGTGTGCCAACGCTCCCGAGACCAAGGATAACGACTTCACGTGGCGTGACTATCAGGCCCGCAACAACAACGAGTTGGTGGCGGTGCTGGGCAACTTCGTCAATCGTGCTTTGCAACTGACTGTCAAGTACTTCGACGGTGCAGTGCCTGCTGCGGGCGAGCTTACCGACTACGACCGTCAGACCATCGCCGAGGTTGAGGCTATCCGCGAGAGTTTGGAGCAGAATATCGAGAACTACCGCTTCCGCGAGGCGTTGAAGGATGCTATGGCGTATGCCCGCATCGGAAATAAGTATCTGGCCGACACCGAGCCGTGGAAGGTTATCAAGACCGACGAGGAGCGTGTCAAGACCATTCTGAATATCGCGCTGCAAATCACTGCCAATCTGACGATTGCTATCGCTCCGTTTATGCCGTTCACAGCCGATAAGTTGCTGAAAATGATGCAGTTGGAGTCTATCGATTGGGAGCGACTCGGCTCGTTCGACCTTGTTGAGGCATCGCACCGCATCGCCAAACCCGAACTCTTGTTCGAGAAGATTGAGGATAGCGTTATCGAGGCACAGATTGCCAAGTTGGCTGCTATTCGTGAGGCCAATCTCGCTGCCGAGGTCAAGGCACAGCCACAGAAGGAGGAGTGTACCTACGACGACTTCCAGAAGATGGATATCCGTGTATCGACCATTGTTGCTGCCGAGAAGGTTGCCAAGACCAAGAAGTTGCTGAAATTGACCATCGACACAGGTATCGACACCCGCACGATTGTTTCGGGTATCGCCGAGCACTATTCGCCCGAGGAGTTGGTTGGTAAGCAGGTTTTGGTGTTGGTGAACTTGCAACCTCGTGAGTTAAAGGGAATTACGTCGCAGGGAATGATTCTTATGGCCGAAGATGCAACGGGTCATTTGCGACTGCTCCAACCATCTGAGGCTGTAAAGGCTGGCTCGATTGTCGGTTAATTGTTCCACGTGGAACATTCAACTTTTCAAGCGATGAATTGGAACGAACTACGTTTTGATTTCAACCCTACGGGTGGCGAGAATGTCCGCTACTACTACCGCAATGGCGAGTGGTCTGCACCCCAATTTACGACCGACGAAACCATCCCTGTGCATATCTCCTCGGCGGCTCTCAACTACGGAATCTCAGCCTTCGAGGGGTTGAAGGTCTTCCGCACCGAGGAGGGCAAGATACACATCTTCCGCCCTTTGGAGAATGCTCACCGTATGCAGGAGGCGTCACGCCGACTCTGTATGCCCGAGGTGTCGGACGAGATGTTCTTGGAGGCTTGCTGCGAGGTTGTGCGTCGCAATGCGGAGTTTATACCGCCGCTCGGTACAGCTGCCGAGATGTATCTGCGTCCCGTGTTGTTCGCCACAAAACCCTGTCTGACCGTTCGTGCGGTCGATGAGGCGGCATTTGTCGTGTTTGCAACCCCCGTCGGCACCTATTTTAAGGAGGGTATCCACCCTATCAAGGTTGTGATTGACCGCTCGCAGGATAGAGTTGCCCCACGAGGTACGGGCGATGTGAAGATTGCTGCAAACTACGCTCCGAGCATACTTACCTGCGAACGAGCCCACCGCAGCGGCTATGGAGCGGTGATTTACACCGATGCACTTACGCACCGCTATGTCGAGGAGTGTGGTGCTGCCAACTTTATTGCCCTGCGTGGAAATCAATATATTACGCCCGATTCTCATACGGTTTTGCCGTCGATTACCAACAACTCGCTGTGTCAGTTGGCTGCCGATATGGGTATGGAGGTTATCCGCCGCCCTATCGCCATAGATGAACTTGCCGAGTTCGATACGGTCGCTGCGTGCGGCACGGGTGCGATTATCTCGCCTATCGGCACGATTTTCGACTTGGATACGGGCGAGAAGGTTTCGTATGGCGACGAGGTTTCGCCACGCCTGTTGGAGTTGTATCACAGACTGCTGGATATCCAACACGGCCGAGCCGAAGATAAGCACGGCTGGCTCTACGAGGTCAAATAATAAGGTAATAGGTAAAAAATAGCCGCATCAGCGGCTATTTTTTTTCATCGGCGAAGCCGATGCGGTTTTGCTGCGGAGCAGCAACGGCTTGTGGCTTTGCCACATAGCCGATAGGGTCGTTAGGGTCGTTAGGGGTGGTGCCGAGATAGGGAAATTAGGGAATTTAAGGAGGTTAGGGAGATTAGGGAGAGCGAGCAAAACAGCAAAACAAACCCCTAACGGCTCTAACGCCCCTATAAGCAGCACCGCCTACCTACCAAACCTTATCAGCAGCACATTGATATCTGCGGGGGATACACCCGGTATTCTCGATGCCTCGGCGATGGTTGCGGGGCGGTGTCGTTTGAGCTTTTGGCGAGCCTCGATGGTGAGCGACTGCAACTGCTCGTAGTCGATATCGGCAGGGATTTTGACGTGTTCCAACCTCCGCAACTTCTCGGCAATCTGACGCTCTCGTTCGATGTAGCCGCTATACTTTATCTCGACATCTATCGAGTCCAACACATCGAGTGTCGCCCGCAATTCGCCTACATAACGGGCGAACTTATCGACCGCCTCGACGAGTATCATTATGGTGATATCGGTGCGTAGAGCGAGGTCGTAGAGCTTGCAACCC
>JAZRCC010000163.1:0-1532 GCA_045635405.1 Alistipes sp. | reverse complement strand
CTCCGACTTCGTTGAGTGGATTAACCGTGTCTGCCAAGCCAATAGCCTGACGCACGAAGTGATTTTGATTGACGACGGCTCGACGGATGGTTCGTGGGAGGTTATTGAGGGATTGAAGGCCGACTATCCCGAAGCAATTCAGGCCATACGCTTCGCTCGCAACTATGGCAAATCTGCTGCTCTATATTGTGGTTTCGAGGCGGCTCGTGGCGAGGTTGTATTTACGATGGATGCCGACCTGCAAGATTCGCCCGACGAGATACCACAGATGCGTAGGATGATCATCGACGAGGGTTACGATATCGTATCGGGTTGGAAACGTAAGCGTTACGACCCTATATCGAAACGTCTGCCGAGCAAGTTCTTCAACTTCACGGCTCGCGTATGCTCCGGCATAAAGTTGCACGATTTCAACTGTGGTTTGAAGTGCTACCGACGCAGTGTCGTAAAGGCGATAGAGGTCTATGGCGAGATGCACCGCTACATTCCGATATTGGCAAAAGAGGCCGGTTTTAGTCGCATTGGCGAGGTGGAGGTACACCACCAATCGCGAAAGTATGGCAAATCGAAGTTTGGTATGGAGCGAATGGTTAAGGGCTACCTCGACCTTATTTCGGTAACTTTTATGTCGAAATTCGGACGCTCTCCGATGTACTTTTTCGGCTCACTTGGCACCATTATGTTCCTTATAGGAGGTTTTACAACGTGTTGGATTATTATCGACAAACTCTATAAGCAGTTGCACGATATGCCACTGCGTGCCATAAGCGAGCAGCCGCTCTTCTACCTCTCGATGCTTGCCATTGTTTTGGGCGTACAGCTCTTTTTGGCGGGGTTCCTTGGCGAACTAATCAACCGTAATTCAAGTGATAGAAACAAATATTTAATCGATAAAAAACTATGATTCAGCGTATTCAAACCCTATATCTCTTAATCGTTGCCGTAATGATGACAATCACCACCTGTACGCCCATTGCAACGATTTTGGTCGATGGTCGCGAGGTGGTATTTTCGCCATTTTCGATTGCCGCAGAGGGTGAGCAACTCGCCTCGCTACCTGTTTGGCTGGGCATCTTGTTGGTGATATCGGCTCTCTTGCCTTTTGTCACCATATTCTTATACAAACGCCGCCAACTCCAAATCAGACTTTGCGGTGCAGAGGTGGTTTTGCTCCTTGGCGATATCCTGTTCGGTGCGATATACCTCTACATACTCTGCAACAAGGTCTTCGAGGGCATTACCTTCTCACACCTTGTACTATCGTTTGCGGGTATCGTTTGCCCAATTGCATCCATTATCCTGGTTATCTTGGCAATGCGTGCCATCTTCCGCGATGAGTTGTTGGTGCGTGCGGCCGACAGAATACGCTAATTTGTTGAATTGCATAAAGATTTCGCTCGTATGAAAAAGTTTTTAACCGTTATCGTTGGCGTCGCCATAAGCATCGCTGCAGCCAATGCTCAACAGAGATACACAAGCCAAGAGCTCGAACGCAACCCAACCGATAGTCGTGCTTCGCTCGAAGTAGAACG
>JAZRCC010000162.1:0-13257 GCA_045635405.1 Alistipes sp. | reverse complement strand
CATCAGATAAGCATCGAATGGCGAGGTCGAGCATCCATAGTCGCGCAAGCCATCGACACGGCACTTGACAATAAATGCCGACGCTCCGAAGGCATCGCACAAATTCAATCCGTGGTAACCCTCCGATGGTCCATCAATCTGCGGAAATTTACCATTTCGCCAATTGTAGTTACCGCCATCAACAATAATACCGCCCATAGCTGTTCCGTGTCCGTTAATCCACTTGGTTGCCGAATCGACTACGATATTGGCACCCCAATCGAACGGATTGCATAGGTAGCCCGCAGCACCGAACGTATTATCTACCACAAACGGTATATCGTAGCGTTTTGCCAACTTACCCAATGCCTCGATATCGAGAACGCTGCAAGTCGGATTACCCATACTCTCGATGTACAACATCTTCGTACGCTCATCGATAAGGCTCTCGAAAGCCTCAATCGAGTCGTCGGCTGCAATACGGCAATCGATACCCAAACGACGCAACGAAACTCGGAATTGGTTGTATGTTCCGCCGTAGAGATATGGTGCTGCAACAATATTGTCACCCGCCTGGGCAAGTGCCGAAATAGTTATGAAAATCGATGCCATACCCGACGACACCGCCAATGCACCTACTGCACCATAAAGTGCTGCTATACGCTCCTCGTATGCTGCCGTTGTAGGGTTGTGCAGACGAGTGTAGATATTTCCGGCCTCGCTCAACTCGAACAGTCGTGCCGCATAGTCGCACGACTCGAAGTGATATGCCGCCGTAGGGTATATCGCAATACCACGAGAGCCTGTCTTATCGACCTTATAGCCTCCGTGTATCTGCTTGGTTTCAAAACGCAATTTACTCTTATCCAACATAGTGTTAATCGTTAAATAATCAATCTTTGACCGACTCGACCCACTCGATTGTTTCGAGCGACAGCGTATCGGTTCTATCTCTCCACGTCTTCATTCGCAGGAGACGCTCTTTTCGCAACTTCATCGCACGCTCTATCGGGAAGAGTGGTCGAGGCAAAAATTCCTTCTCCTCGCGTATCGATTCACGAATACGTCGCGTAAAGACACTATCGCGTGTCGGACGACGCTTCTCCTCCCACTTAAAGCCCTTCAAACGCATCGAACGATCTGCCGGAATCTTATCCATCGGATAGAACGTATATGTAGGGTTGGTGCGATATGTGATATTCACAACTTGGCGATTCTTGATATAGGCACTCATCGAGCCACTCTCGATATATGCCATCATCGTAACCTCCGGCGAGTTATCCTCCTGCATAAAGTAGATGGTCTGCACGTTGCCATCCACATCGTTGCGATAAATCTCGTTATTGCGGAAGTAGGACTTCATCTCCTTACCCGTCACCTGATTGTAATGCACCGTATCAATCTGCTGTATGGTCATCGGCGTTCCCTCGAAGTGGGCATAGTCGAGGCGGCTGCTATCGGTGTAGATGTGCATAACGTCCGACGTTACCTGACTACGCTCGTTCCACAGAACAGGGTTGATATGGAGGTGAATTACCGAATCGATCGAGGATGCCGAGAGTGAGTCGCACACCATCTGGAAATCGGAGCGGTAGGCTCTAACTCGTCGGTATGCCAATATAAGTTTGTAGGTCGAATCCACCGCCATAGTATCGGCAGATGCTACGCCCAACGAGTCGGCACCCTTTGGTTGTGGGAAGTATATCGCCAAGAGCGAGTCCGCCACGTGTCTTGCCAACGAGTCGATTTGAATGGAGTCGGCACGCATCATCGCCATATAACGAGTAATCGTTGTATCCGCCAAGCGTTTCAGGAAGATACCCTTTCGCTCCAATGCCAACATACGTTTACGGAGTCGCATATCGGCACGCTGTTGAGCCTTCGCCTGACGTATCGAGTCGTATCGCTCCATCTTCTTCAAGAATGCAGTCTTCTTTGCCTGACGACGCTCGGCAATCTCGTCCAACTTCTTGTTGAGCGAGTCACGACGCGCCTTTTTTATCGAGTCGCGGATATGTTGTTTCACCCTCTTTGCCTCTGCACGCTCGTATGCACGACGCTCCTTTACGGTCATCGTATCGAGTGGGTTTTTCAGCGAATCGCTTTGGAGCGAATCCATCTTCAAAGAGTCTCGCTGCAACGAATCAGTACCGCTACCACTATTTGGCGTATCGTCGGTGCGTTGCTCCGCAGTACCGTTCTCTTCCGCAGTGGTCGATGATTGCTCGGATTGCGTTGCTCTCTTTTCGGGATTATTGCGTTGTAACGACTCTCGTGCCATACGCACCGCCTCACGACTCTTATCCGCCTTCGACCTCTCCGATTTTTCAGTTTCTTCAGGTTTCGCCTTATCGGTACTGCGTTGAGCGTCATCCTCCTTCTTCTTCGCCTCGAACTTTTTTGCCATCTCGGCAGTCTTTGCTCGAAGAGCCTCCTGCTGCAACTTTTGAGCCTGCTGCATAGAGTCTGCAATCAACGAATCACGCTCCGCCTTTGCCATACGCTCGGCAACGGGATCCTTCGTATATAGGAACATCGAATCGGACGCCAAAAAGAGCGAATCGCCCTGCTCCTTATCGTAGCTTACAACTGATGGGTTGCGGGTCAAAAAGGCATTTCCCGGCTCCTTCCAATACTCACCCCAATCACCAAATGCAATGACCTTCTGCGTCTGGTCATCGAGCTGTATATTGCCTCGCATCAATGCGTAACCTCGTTCGCTATAATAGTCCAGCGAATCGCTCCACACCTCCTGCTCGGCTGTCAAAATATAGCCATCTTTGGTGAGCGAATAGAGGTCGATATTGCCATCAACCATACCACGACTCGCATAGAGATACTCCTTATCCTCGGGTTTCCAGATATTTGTTTCGGTGAAGAATCGAGCCTGATTGCTCTCCATATTATAGACCACCGAGTCGCTCTTCATCTGATAGGTATCATTCTTCAACTCTACCCTATCGACACAGATAATATCCTTCGTATCGGCGTGGTAGTAACCTCGCTCCGCCTCCAACTGTCCCCCATCATCATAGACAACACCGCCACCGGAGAACTCGCCGATATTTGTTTTGGTGTTGAACTTGAAGTTGTAGGTGTACATCACGGTCTGCTTATCGACCACCTTGACGATACTTGAAAAGACTCGTGCCTCGTTGGTCTCTCCGTTATACTCCGCCCTATCGCCATAGACGTAGGTTGTACCCTTATTGATAAGGACATTGCCAAAGCACTCAATTCGAGTGTCGGAGTAGCGTACCGTACTGTCGCAAGTGATTACGGCACCGTTATGATGTGCAGCGAAGTTACCTGTGGCAATCAAAATTTTGCGGGCACCCCACTCGGTCTGACGTCCGCCATCGGATTTCATATCGACATACTTGTCGCTACGACTCTTCGCAGGCGTTGTTGCACTCTCCTCCTGCCGAGTCTGCTCGACGCTGACATTCAACGGCACGCCACTACTGCCGGCAAAGACGATACTCGCCACTGCCGAACAGAGCGTCACCAACGAAGTCAGAACTCGACGTATAGACCTTTGCATCGATTTATCTCCTTTGATTGCGACTCCTATTTGAGCCAGCGTTTGTTCTCAAACTCATCGCTGCGATACTCCGGAGCGATATAGACATACATACCATCAATACGCTTATTGAGCCACTCCTTGAAGACCTTCTCTTGCTTGGCGTTCAGGGCAATCTGCTCCAAACGCAAGAAGTCCTCGTCAATCGATGCAACGTGCGAAGGGATGATATCGACCAACTTCACAATCTTGCAGATGTCGTTACCATTCAAATCGGAGGTGCGATATGCTGCCGACACTTCGCCTTTCTGCAAGCGGCTGATAGCGTTATAGTCGTCGATACTCTTACCACCACCAACACCGAAATCCTCTTTGAGGAACTTGGTCGCTGTCAATCGAGCATCGAATGCCGAGTAGTGCTCCAACAGGTCGTGATTGGTAACGATACCGCCATTCATCGACGTATATTTATCGTCAGAATGCTGCATTGCTGCCACAGCAAAGTCGAGCGAATCTTTGCGGATGAGGTTTGCAAGGCTATCCAACTCCAAGAGCGGACCAACGATGTCGTCCGTTGTATAGGTAGGACGCAAAACGATATGACGGCAGTGGTAGATCGAGCCCTTCTTGTCAATCATCTGGATAATATGGAAACCAAACTGCGTCTCGACAACCTCCGAAACCTGACCCGGACGCAACTCTTCGAGTGCATCGGCAAACGGCTTCACCCAACCTGCCAACTGCGAAGGCTCCAACTCGCCGCCTCGGATGGCAGAGCCATCGACCGAGTACATACGGGCCAACGTCGCAAATTGTGCTTTGCCCGTTACGATACGTTCACGCATATCGAGCAGACGCTCACGCGTACGACGCTTTGCTGCCTCCATTCCACGTGGAAACTTGGTGATATGTGCATAGACATACTGCTCGGCAATGATTGGCAAATCCTCCTTATCCAACGAGTTGTAGTAACGCTCAACCTCGCCCGGAATGACCTTCACCTTGCTGATAACATCCTGCTGCATTGCCGATGCATAGCTCTGCTCCTCGACCTGACGTCGCACCAACTCGCGGATGTGATAAATCGGCATATGCGTACGCTTTTCGAGTGCCGTAACCGAGCCCTCCGCCTCTATCATCTGCTGTACTCGCTGCTCAACACGCTGCAAAACATCGCCCGTATTGATTGAGACCGAGTCGATAAGTGCCTGATTGTAGAGCAACTTCTGCATCAGGAGTTGTTCCAACGCTTCGTTTTGTGGATTGCGGTCAGAGGTGTAGCCCTCCTTACGACGCTGCTCAACCATTCGCTTTGCTGCCTGCTCGACTTCGGAGTGAAGTATCGAGGAGTTACCGACAACGGCAACAACCTTATCAAGCATTACAAATCGTTTTTCAGCAAAGGCAAAAAGGCTCAAAGCCTCCAATGCCACAACAAATAACAAACTTCTCTTCATATACATAAAATTATTCTTATCTTATCTTTGATTCAAACTATCCGCCTCCTCGACGGCAAACAGATCTCCACGAACATCGTCACGCATACGCACTACACCATTGGAGAGTGCCTGACGGACTACTCGCTCCTCGTTTTGCGAGATTATCTCACCCTGACGACGCTTACGCAATATCGGCTCGATACGCTCGCGTGCCATAAAGAGCGGCATACGATCGCCCACATTCAGCACATCGGCGATGCGATAGCAGTAGCACATTCCGTTGTGCGATATCTGTGCAATCTTTCGCACTTTGAGCATATCCTTATGGTCGGATGCAGCCACGAGCGGGAGGTTGTTCAGGAACTCCGCAAATGGCACCCACTCCTCGAACTTAATCAATCGGAAATTATTTTTCAGGCAGACCTGCTCGAAGTCGTTGAACATCTCCTGCTTGGGCGACGACATCATCTTCACAAGCCAATCACGACGGGCATAGTGCTCGGGGAAAGCGACGACAAAGCCCTTGACAACGGGCGACGACAGACGAAAATCGCTACTATGCTGCGTGTAATACTTTTCGATCTCCGACTCGGCAACCGCAACCCCAGCATCCTGTTCGAGATAGTACTGCTCGATACGGCGAATGAGCAACGATTGGCGATAGTCCTCCACGAGTTGGTCGATATCGAGATCCGATTGCGAGAGCATCAACTCCGCCTCCTGCAACTTCAATTGGCGAACAACCCATCGCTCGATAAACGTATTTGCATAGTTCAACGAATCGTCGCCTCGCAAACCCTTCGGCATTGCACGACTTATCTCCTCCTCTGTCAGCGAGTTGCGACCAACACGGACAACCGTTTGGTAGCCAAACAGAGTAGATGCTTCACGACAAGAGGTCGCGAGCATAAGCACCGAAACAAGCAATATGTAGCACTCGTTTTTCATAAGCAACCCGCAAATATAGGTATTTTTGTCGAAAAAACGTATTACTACGTAATAATATTGCTCTTTTCTCCCTTTTTTAATTGATTTTAGGCAATTGCTACTCCACTGTTTCGACCACACCCTTGCGACGGCGGAAGGCACTCCTGCAAAAATCGACGCTGACTGCCACAAAAACAGCCAACGAAATTGCATAAAAAACCGAATACACCACCCCATCAACAAAGAGGTCGTGGAACGAAAATTCGGTCAAACCGAATGTTATCAGAGCAAAGGCAAACGCATTGTTAATCGAGTGGAGGACGATAGTCGGCAAAACCGAGTCGGTACGCAGGCGAACTATGCCAAAAATCAGGCCTGCAACCAACGCCGAAATAGAGACCGACAACTCGAAATGGACAAGGGCAAATAGAAACGCCGAAAGGCTGACACTCATAAACTTACCCCAACGACGACGCAACGATTCGAAGATTACGCCACGGAATATAATCTCCTCGAAAAACGGAGCAAAGACAATCGCCACCATAATCGCCCAAAAGCCACGACCAACACCCTGCTGCGGCATCTCGGGCAGAAGTTCCATCAACGGTTCGAGCACTATCTGCGACGAAATCAACCAAATCAAACCTCCCAATACAATATTGGGATTCAATCCCTTACGCGAAAAACGCACCGTCTGCCACTCGCCATCGCGATAGCGAACATAGAAGACAATCGACAAAAACGCCACCAACATCGAGGCGGGATAAATCATCGCAAAACTCTCACCACGAGCAACTTGCACGCCGATAAAATGCTCGACGTCGAACTCATCCACACCCACCAACTCGGGCAGATTTATACCGAACGAAATCGTGAGAAAACTCACCAATAATTGCGAAAATAGGAAGAGCCCAAGAATTACAAAAATATCGAAAATTCTTGGAAAATTATTCCCATTTCGCAGTGCGGGCATATCCCCCTCACCAATCGGAGCCACATCGACCTCTTCGACCCCCTTTTCGTTATCGTTATCGACCATAATTACAACTTTTCTTCGACAAAGATAGTCAATTTTAGCAATCTTTATGTTATTTCAATTTAATTTTATTAAATTTGCACGATTGTTTTGTCATTTTGGGGCGATACCGATTCAAAACCGCCTCCGACATTCAATCCGTAAAAATTCGAATAGGTATGGGTAAAGTAGTTGCTCTTGCAAATCAAAAAGGCGGCGTAGGAAAGACTACGACTGCGATAAATCTGTCGGCATCGGTAGCGTTGCTCGGCAAAAAAGTGCTGCTGGTTGATGCCGACCCACAGGCCAATGCCACATCGGGATTGGGCTTCGACATCAATCTGGAAGGCACCTACGAGTGTATGGTGGGCAAACGCCAAGCCGCAGAGGTTATCAAGCAGTGTGCAGAGATAAAAAATCTGTGGGTGATGCCATCGAGCATCGACCTCGTTGCTGCCGAATCGGAGCTTCCGACAATGGAGAACAGCCGCCACATCGTCAAAGAGATTATCGACAGCATCAAAGAGCAGTTCGACTACGTATTTATCGACTGTTCACCATCGCTCGGCTATACGACCGTAAATATTCTGACCGCCGCAGATTCGGTGCTGATACCCGTACAGTGCGAATATTTGGCGTTGGAGGGTTTGAGCAAGCTGCTCAATACGGTCAAATTGGTTAAGAGCGGATTGAATCCTTCGCTCGATATCGAGGGCTTCGTGATGACAATGTATATGCGAAATCGCCTCAACAACCAAGTGGTAAGCGAGGTGAAAGAGCACTTCGGCTCGCTTGCATACGAAACAATCATCCAACGCAACGTGCGTTTGGGCGAGGCTCCATCGTACGGCAAACCTATAATGTTGTACGATGCAGCAGCAATTGGAGCCAAGAGTTACCTGATGTTGGCAAAGGAGTTTTTGAAGAGAAATCGTAAAAAGAGAGGATAATAGTTATGAAAGATAACACAAAACAGAAGGGTTTGGGTCGCGGTCTGAATGCTCTATTCGGCGATGGCGTAGTAGAGGCTGTTCAAAAGAGCGGTGCACAAATCACCGAGATTGAGATTGGCAAAATCCTACCAAACAAGTTGCAACCTCGTCAGCAGTTCGATGAGGAGGCGTTGGCAGAGCTTGCCGAGTCTATTCGCACGCTCGGTCTTATTCAGCCTATCACAGTCCGCAAAGAGGGCGAGCAATATACCATTATCAGCGGTGAGCGTCGTTGGCGTGCCGCACAGCAGGTGGGATTGACCCACATTGCAGCCTACATTCGCGAAGTCGAGGATAACGACCTGCACGCAATGGCTCTGGTTGAGAATATTCAGCGTCAAGACCTCAACGCGATAGAGATTGCCCTCGGTATGCAACGTCTGGTCGATGAGTGCGGCTTAACGCAGGAGGCCCTTGCCGAGAAGGTAGGTAAGAAGCGTTCGACAGTTGCCAACTATATGCGACTGCTCGATATGCCCGACCAAATACAATATTTGGTAAAAGATAGCGTTCTTTCGATGGGCCACGCAAAGGCTCTGCTGTCGCTCGACGACAATAGCAAGCAGTTGTCGGCTGCGGCCAAAATCGTGAAGAGCAATATGTCGGTACGTCAGGCCGAGGAGTATGTGCGTGCGTTGAGCGAAAAGGGTCTGCAAAAGGCAAAGAGTGCAAACGACGAGGAGGAGTATCCCGAGACATACACCCGTTTGGTAGAGTATTTGGAGCGAATTTTCTCCCAGAATATCAGCATCAAACGCAGCAAAAATGGCGGTGGTCGCATCACGATTGGCTTCGAGAGCGATGCTGATATTGACAAGTTTATTACGAAGTTATCGAAAAGAAAGTAGGTAGGAGGATGACACTGAAAGGTAGTGTGCGTAGAGCAGTCGAAGTGGTACTTTTGTGTGCTATTATGACGATATCGAGTATCGCCATAAGCCGTGCACAGTCCAATCCGTTTGCCCGACAACTTCGTGGACATCGCGAGATTGTCCGCAGCGGTATGCGACCTATGGCCGACTCGTTGCGTACTATGCAGATGGATTCGGCTACGGTTGCCCGTCTATCCGACTCACTACGCCGACTCTCGCCCGATTCGCTACGCTTGATGAGCGACTCGATGAAGGTTATGCTGCCCGACACAATGCGAAACGCACTCTTTCCGGAGCTGATGACAACATACGACTCGCTCGCAATGGCGTATGCCCCAAAAAAGGATACGCTGAAACACCTCTCCGAGAAGGAGCGTCGTCGCATCGAGCGAAAAGCCAACCGCAAGCCGTTTATCAGCGACTCTATGGCACTGCGAAAAGTGTGTATCGCATCGGCAATAATGCCTGGTTTCGGACAGATATATAACAAGCAGTATTGGAAGTTGCCAATACTCTACGGTACACTCGGAGCCTCGCTCGGAATGTTCCTCTACGAAAACAGCAAATACGCACCGCTGAAAAAGGAGTTCGACGATATCACCGACAAGGGTATGTATCGCACCGAGTATCTGAACTCGCTGCAACGCGATATGATTCATCACAACACGTTGCGACAGCTCTTCCTCTTTACGACAATAGCCTCGTATCTCTACTTCATTGGCGATGCAGCGATGTGCTATGCAACGAACAACGTATCGACCGTTAGCCGTGCAACTACCCTCTCGACGATATGTCCGGGAGCGGGACAGATATATAACAAGAGCTATTGGAGGGTACCGATTGTGTTGGGCGGTTTTGCCACCACAATCTACTGTATCGATTGGAACAACCGAGGTTATCAGCGATTTAAGAAGGCTTATCGTCTGCGTCAGGACTACGAAGACCACCCCGAGCTCTATCCGCAGGGCTCACCCGACGAGTTTGGCGGTCGCTACTCGACTACGTTCCTGAAAAACTTGCGAAACAGCTATCGACGCAACCGCGACCTCTGTATCATAATCACAGCCGGTCTGTACATTCTGCAAATCGTTGATGCTCACGTCGATGCACACCTTCGCGACTACGATATCTCGGACGATTTGAGTGTCGATTTATCGCCCGTTATCGACTATTCGTACAACCCTATGGTAGGTGTTGGTTCCGCTACGGTCGGAATTAACGCAACATTCAAATTTTAATCAGCCACGCAATGAATCGCTATCTGATAATGCTGCTTGCCGTTGCTATATTAGCCAGCAACGCCCACAGCAGCACCGCAGCAAGTAGTCGGCGACGTGCAAGAGTTACCAACGTAGAGCGTGTCATCGTTTACGACACCGTTCGCGTCACGGTGGTGGATACCATAAAGGTCGTCCCTAAACCTCAACCACGCATCGACACCCTGAAAACCATACAAACGCCCGATGTCATCGACTCGCTTGCGGATGTGTGGCAGCAGATGATGACCCTCAAAAGCCACTCGGAGCAGTTCGAGCACTACGCCGTGCAAAAAGAGGGCGAAGAGTTGCTCAACAAAGACTCGCTGTATCGTTCGCGTCTGCAAGATATGGTGTCGCCCGTACATCTGCCCTACAACTACATCGTTCGCAAACACATCGAGAACTACTTATCGGGCAGATGGAGCCCGCTCTCGCGAGTCTTGGCCATATCGAAATACTGCTTCCCGATTATCGAGGAGGAGCTGTTGGCAGCAGGTTTGCCAATCGAGTTGCGATATCTGCCAATTATCGAGTCGAACCTCTCGCCACAAGCCGTATCACGCAGTGGTGCCGTAGGTCTATGGCAATTTATGCCGGCTACGGGCAAAAACCTCGGTTTGGAGATAAATTCGTTGGTCGATGAACGCAGCGACATAATACTCTCGACTCGTGCTGCGTGCCGCTTTTTGCGACACCTCTACAATACGTACGACGATTGGACTCTCGCTCTGGCTGCATACAACTGCGGGCCAGGCAACGTAAATCGTGCAATCAGCCGTGCGGGCAGTGATTGCAAAACGTTCTGGGATATATACGATTGGCTGCCTCGTGAGACCCGAGAGTATGTTCCGAAGTTTATTGCAGCAGCATACGCCTTTACGTACCACCGACTGCACAATATCGAGCCCGATGCAACACCAGAGTGTATCGCCACCGATACGGTAATGGTCGATCGTGTAATGCACCTCGCACAGGTGTCGTCCGTACTCAACATACCACTCGAAACGCTGCGAGTACTAAATCCGCAATACAAAATCGACATCGTGCCGGCATCACGCAAACAGTATGCACTGCGACTGCCTCTGCACAACGCTTCCGAGTTCGTAATGCAACGCGATTCGATATACGCCAAAGACTCCACATATCTTAAAGAGTATATCAACCCTGCAAACCTCGAGCGCAAACGAGCCGAAAGTGTTGGCTATACATATACCGTCCGCAAAGGCGACAACCTCGGCGTTATCGCCCGACGCAATCGTGTAACAGTTAAACAGTTGATGCAGTGGAACAAGATGAAATCGACCGTCATCCGTCCTGGACAGAAGTTGCGTATCAACAAGCCAAAACCACGAGGATAAGATGAGCAATACCAATTCGATAATCGTAGCCCCAGCAACCGCTGCCGGTGGAGCCATCGCCCTAATCAGAGTTAGTGGCGAAGGGTCGATTGCCCTATGCGATAAGTTTTTCAGAGGACGCAAGCCACTTGGCGATGCACATACCCACACCGCACACTATGGCACTATCGTCGATGGCGAACGTACGCTGGACGATGTGCTGGTGACCATATTCCGAGCGCCCCACTCCTATACAGGCGAGGAGTCTGTTGAGATTTCGGTGCACGGCTCACGATATATCGTAGCGGAGATTATATCGCTGCTATGCCGAGGCGGTGCAAGGGTTGCCGAGGCGGGAGAGTTCTCGATGAGGGCATTTCTGGCTGGGCGTATCGACCTATCGCAGGCCGAAGCCGTTGCCGACACCATAGCCGCCGACTCACGTGCCGCACATACGATGGCTGCGGTGCAGATGCGAGGCTCCTACTCGACTACATTGGAGGAGCTACGCCAGCAACTTGTCAAAATCACATCGCTCTTGGAGTTGGAACTCGATTTCGGCGAGGAGGAGGTGGAGTTTGCCAACCGAGAGCAACTCTATGCGATGCTCAACCAAACACAAGATGTAGTCCGCCACCTTGCCAACTCATTCCGCACGGGTAACGCCATTCGCGAAGGTGTATGTGTCGCAATTGTCGGAGAGCCAAACGTGGGTAAAAGTACGCTACTCAACCGATTGGTTGGCGACGACCGTGCAATGGTTTCGGATGTTGCCGGCACTACACGCGACACGATTGAGGAGAGCCGCGTGATTGAGGATATCCGATTCCGCTTTATCGATACGGCGGGACTGCACGATACGGATGACCAACTCGAACAGATGGGCATCGAACGCACCAATAAGGCGATAAAACGTGCCGATGTGATTATCTGCGTGATGGAGCCCGACGACCAGACGTTCCCCGAAATTGAACTCGCTGAACATCAACGTCTTATAAGAGTTGTAAATAAGATGGACACTACCCCGCAACACGACAAGGAGGGGGTGCTATACATCTCGGCACGCTGTGGAACAAATATCGATATGCTCGAAAAACGCTTGGTGGAGCTCTACGACACTGCGGCAATCAACCGAGGCGAGGCGGTGGTCTCAAACGCACGCCACTACGACGCTTTGCGACGCACCGATGCGGCAATTGTAGCGACCAAACGGGGCATAGAACAACAATCGTGGAGCGAATGTATCGCCGAAGATATCCGCACTGCCACCGATGCCCTTGGCGAAATCACCGGCGAAATCACCAACGCCGAAATCCTGCAATCAATATTTTCAAACTTCTGCATCGGCAAGTAACTAACGCCCTCTAATGCACACTAACAAACGCTAACGCCCACAAATAGCAACAGAAATTCCCACAAAAATAGACGAATAAATCCCGAAAGTTAGACTCGACTTTCGGGATTTTTTTATGCTTTAATCTCTTCAACAAAAATATCTCGCCAAGTTTGCAGTGGAGTGCAACGAGGCGCAATGAGTTGCAACGAGCCGCAATAACAGGGCGAAGAGAATTGTACTTTCTACTAAAAAGGCATTGGTTGTCGGTGGCGAAAGTCGTTCACAACTTTTTTTGCAAAAAAATCACCCATTCACAAACCTTTCTCTCCAACGCCCTCCTATACTTAATATGACATGTTAAACTAAAAATGTATAACTATGACAATGCAAGAAAAAACTTTATCATTTGAGCAGCTACCGGAGCTCATTCAAAATCTGGTAGAAAGAATTGAAGCACTTGAAAAGACAGTTCGCGAGAAGCAGCAGCCACAGCCACTTGAAGGAGAGCTGATGAGTGTGGAAGATGTTTGCAAACTGCTTGGCAAATCGAAATCTGCGGTGTACCGAACGGTGAGGTG
>JAZRCC010000161.1:0-4500 GCA_045635405.1 Alistipes sp. | reverse complement strand
AAGGTTGCGGATAAGCGTCTCGCGAGATTTGCTGGCATCGGTACGATAGCCCGGCATAATGTCGAGAATCGGTGTGTAGGCAACCAGCAACAAGAGGATACCGAAAATGATAGCAATGATGGCGATACCGCTCGTCACCATAGCCATAGGGGAGAGGTGTGCATACCAACTCTCCTCGTTCGTTGCAGGGTTGTTTATACTGATGCGTCGTTTGCGAAATATGTTTCGCAACCACGACTCTCGCTGCTGATTTTGCTCCATTGCGTATTTAAGTCAAAAATATCGGAATTTCTGACAAAGATACAAATAAAATTTGTAAAGTTGCACGATAACGAGTGCGATACGCGGTTTTTTATGATTGTTTTTCGAGCGACATTCGACCATTTCCGACTTTGTGAATGAGCTATGCCGAAAAACTCTATTTTTAGAGTGATAATTCATATAAAATTGTTACCTTTGCACGATGACGTGCAATGGCAGTCCGTAGAGAGAAATCGTTAAAATATTAAAATATTGTCATTATGGTAAAACCAACACTTTTAGTGCTTGCCGCAGGTATGGGCTCGCGCTATGGCTCGCTCAAACAGATGGACGGTGTAGGTCCTAACGGCGAGGCAATTATCGATTATTCGGTTTATGATGCAATCCGTGCAGGCTTTGGTCGCGTGGTCTTCGTTATTCGACACTATTTTGCCGAGGATTTCGTATCGGTATTCAATGCCGAGCGTTTCGGTGGCAAAATCGAGGTGGAGTATGTATATCAGGAATTGGAGAATTTGCCGGAGGGTTTCGCAGTGCCGGAGGGCCGCCAAAAACCTTGGGGAACAAATCACGCTGTGATGATGGCTGCCGAGGCTATTGCCGAGCCATTTGCAGTAATCAATGCCGATGACTTCTATGGCGAGGACGCTTATCGTACGATTGGCAGCCATCTTGCAACGTTGGATGGTAAGAGTGGTGAGTATTGTATGGTTGGCTACGAAGTAAATAAGACCTTGTCGGAGAATGGAACAGTATCGCGTGGTGTCTGCACCGTTACTGCCGACGGATATTTGGAGTCGATGGTTGAGCGTACCAAAATCGAGCGTAATGGCGAGGGCGTAATCGTATTCCACGACCTTGGCGACGATGTTGCTTTGGCGGAGAATACCCCTGTGTCGATGAACTTGTTTGGCTTTATACCCGACTACTTCGCACACTCGGAGAAGACGTTTGTCGAGTTCTTGTCTGACGAGGCAAATATGACAAACCTCAAATCGGAGTTCTTTATTCCGATGATGGTCAATACACTTATCGGTAACGGAACGGCACGAATGAAGGTGCTTTCGACTACTGCAAAGTGGTTTGGCGTAACTTATAAGGAGGATAAGCCACAGCTTATGGCGAAAATCGAGCAGTTGATTGCCGAGGGTGTATATCCTCGTAACTTGTGGGGTAAATAATAGAAAAATAGAAGGAGTAGAAAAATATGAATCGTCCTGTAAGAGTTCGTTTCGCACCAAGTCCGACAGGCCCGCTCCATATCGGCGGTGTGCGTACAGCGTTGTATAACTATCTCTTTGCACGTCGCCACGGCGGTAAGATGATTTTGCGTATCGAGGATACCGATTCGCAGCGTTTTGTCGAGGGTGCCGAGCAGTATATTATCGAGTCGCTCCGTTGGTGCGGCATCGAGATTGACGAGGGGGTCGGTTATGTCGGCCCTCACGCACCATATCGTCAGAGTGAGCGTCGCGAGATATATCTCAAATATGCAAAGCAGCTTGTCGAGAGCGGTTGGGCATACTATGCATTCGATACGGCAGCCGAGTTGGAGGCGTTGCGTAGCGAGGCAGAGCAGCGTGGTGAGACCTTCGCGTACAACTATCAGGTACGCGAGAAGTTGCCAACTTCATTGGTCTTGTCGCCAGCCGAAGTTGAGGAGCGTATCGCGCGTGGCGATATTTGGGTTGTACGCTTCAAGATGCCCGAGAATGAGGTTGTTGAGATGGATGACCTGATTCGTGGTCACGTGAAGGTTAATACCTCTACGTTGGACGATAAGGTGCTTTACAAGAGTGCCGATGAGTTGCCTACATATCACTTGGCGAATATCGTCGATGACCACTTGATGGATATTTCGCACGTTATTCGTGGCGAGGAGTGGTTGCCATCGTTGCCACTGCACTATCTGCTCTATCGTGCTTTTGGTTGGGAGGAGACTCAACCCGAGTTTGCACACTTGCCGCTCTTGTTGAAGCCTACGGGTGGTGGCAAACTCTCGAAGCGTGATGGCGATAAGATGGGATTTCCGGTATTCCCTCTCTTCTGGCAGTCGCCAACGGGCGATACGGCACACGGCTATCGCGAGGATGGATACTTCGCCGAGGCGTTTATCAATATGTTGGCTCTCTTGGGCTGGAACCCGGGTACCGAGCAGGAGATTTTCTCGATGGAGGAGTTGATTGCAGCATTCTCGCTCGACAGAGTTTCGAAGTCGGGAGCACGTTTCCAACCCGATAAGGCTCGCTGGTTCAATGCTCAATATATGCACCGTATGAGTGCCGCCGAGTTGGCACCGCTCTATCAGTCGATTTTGCGTGAGCACGGCATCGAGGTGAGCGACGAGGTTGCTGGTAAGGTTGCCGCAATTATGAAGGAGCGTGCTACGTTTATTGGCGATTTGTGGGATTTGACCTCCTACTTCTTCATCGCCCCTACGCAGTACGACGAGAAGCAGATGCGAAAGTATTGGAAGGGCGACAACCCTCGCTGTTTGAGCGAGTTGCGAGAGGTGCTATCGTCGATAGACGACTTCTCGTTGGAGCATACCGAAGAGGTTGTCCACGCTTGGATTGAGTCGAAAGGCTACGGTATGGGTCAGATTATGAATACCCTGCGTTTGGCTTTGGTCGGAGCAGGTAAGGGCCCTGGTATGTACGACGTTACCGCCTTCTTGGGTCGTGAGGAGTGCTTGCGTCGTATCGATGCACTGATTGCCAATGTCAAACCTGTTGATGTCGAGTAGCCGATGACTATCGAACAACATATCTGGGGTGCCACTCCCGAGGGCGAGGCGTTGATAATCTATACGCTTCGCAACGAGCGTGGTACCGAGGTGCAGTTGAGCAATATCGGAGCAGGCGTTGTGTCGGTGAAGTTTGCCGACCGCAACGGTAATATCGACGATATCGTCTTGGGCTATCGTGACCCGATGAGCTACTTTGGCGATAGTGCCTGCTGTGGCAAGAGCGTAGGCCGAGTGGCAAATCGCATATCGAACGGTCGAATGGAGGTCGAGGGTCAGGAGTATTCGCTTGAAGTAAACCACGGGCCACACCATCTTAACGGTGGCTCAAAGGGCTTTGCAAATCGTCTGTGGGAGTCGCAAGTCGAGCACAATCGCATAATCTTCTCGCTTATGTCGGAGGATGGCGACCAGGGATACCCTCACGAATTGGCTGTGCAGGTAATCTACGACTTCGATGATGACGATGCGTTGGAGGTTACCTATTTGGCTCGTACGGATGGCACAACACCCGTAAATTTGGCAAATCACACCTATTGGAATCTTGCGGGTTGCAATAGCGGTACAATTTTGGGCCATACGCTGCAACTCAACGCCTCCAAAGTGTTGGAGATGGACGATATGCAGACTCCTACGGGCAGAGTGCTCGATGTGGCAGATACGGCGTTTGATTTCCGCAATGGTCGTACGTTTGCCGAAGGTATCGACTCGGAGTTTAACCATATTCGCGACTACGGAGGCTACGACCACTACTTTGTTGTCGATGGCTGGCGTCGCAATATATTGGGCGAGGTTGGCACGCTATACGATGCCAAGTCGGGTCGCTGTCTGACCATTCTATCATCGCAACCCGGTTGTGTGGTATATACGGGCAACAGACTCGCGAATGGCTCTCCAATATCGAAATCGGGCGAACGTCTTGCCAACTATGCAGGCGTGGCTATCGTCTGCGAAGGCTATCCCGATGCGGTAAATCACGCCGAGTTCCCATCGATTTTGCTGGCTGCCGACGAACTCTATTGCCAGAAGAGCGTATTTAGTCTTTCGGTGCGATAGGGCAGAGATACATATAATAAATATAGGAGTGCTTCATCGAAACACTCCTATATTTTTGTTCTATTCCAAAGGCGATGGCGTTATAGATAGCCCTCCTTTACGAGCAGTTCTCGTACTCGCACCCAATCAACATAGGGGCGGGTCGATTTCTCGGTTGTGGTTAGTGGAGTACCCAAATTGCTATCGTCGATATATAGCTCGGCATATACCTTTGGCGACTTGGTCCACTTCTTCTGCTCGGGGTTGCAGTTTACGGCCCACAACGGAATGTTGTTACGTTTGAACCAATCTTCGGCTTCACGTTCCAACTTACCGCTACGCATCGTATTCAGTATAAGTCGGTAACCGGCATCGGCAAGCTCCCTCAATACGGGAGCTGCACCGATATCCTGTCCGAGATAGGGATACTCGTGAGTTACACAAGTGCCGTCAAAATC
>JAZRCC010000160.1:0-2865 GCA_045635405.1 Alistipes sp. | reverse complement strand
CCTTAGGCAACTCGCAAGGCTTATTCTCTGCCAAAGTGTCATATACGGCAAAGTCCTCCTCGAACGACTTCATAAGCAGTGCGATATCGCCCTTATCGTTGATGACGCACGAGGTACCATCGTAGACAATCTCGCCCGAGCCGCCAACCTGATTTACGAGAACAATGGTCTTCGACTCCACGAATGCAAGGTTGTGCATAGTCTCGTAGCGATACGACATCAAACCCTTGCCATAACGGCGAGCATTAATACTGAAAATAATATCGACATCACGCTCCACATCTTTCAGGAAGCTGAAATCGTCACCCACAACGATGGCAACCTTCTCGCCGGCAATGCGAACGACCTTCACGCCCTCGCCGCTGCTCAAAAAGCCCATCTCTCGGCGAGCCGTAATATTTGCCTTTGTGATGTAGCGCTTGATCTGTCCGTTCTCGATAACCACCGCAGCACTCTGCGAGCCGTTCTGCATAAGTACAGGCGTACCCACAACAGCGGTAATACCGTTGCAGTAGGAGGCAATCTCGTCGAGAGCCTCGTCACAAAGTTCCAAGAATGTGGTTTTACGGAGAAGGTCGAACGCAGGAGTGCCACTCAATGCCTGCTCGGCAAAGATTACGACATCTGCGCCCTCGAACTTTGCACGCTCAACCGCAATGATGATTTTGGCGGTGTTGCCTGCGATATCTCCAATGGTGTAGTTTAATTGTGCTAATGCTATTTTCATCGCTTAAATCGGGAATGTTTCTCTTTGAGCGCAAATATAATTATAATTTTCTAAATTATAAACTTTTCACGCTCTTTTTCCCGATTTTAGAGATTTTAGAGTTTTTGCGACAACAGACGGAACGACCACGGCTCCATATCGCCCCAGGTATGCTCGTAGAGAGTTGTCGGCTCGCCCGTCAGCACATCGGTGTATTCGCCGGCATAGATTCCCGTATGGAAGTCGGCAAATATCTTGTATGGCGAAAGGTTTGCGATATAGACCACTCTACCCTGCTGATTTTCACGCACAAAGGTCAGCAAGCAGTCGGGCGCATTGTTGTTTATCTCGACAAACGAGCCACCCAAATCTGCCGAACAAAGGGCAGAGAAGGAGTGTTTCAGTTCGCTCAAACGGCGATACTTTTCGGTAGCCTCGTTCGGCTCGAATTTCGGCATTGCATCCTTATCGAAGAAGGCAAACGAGTGGTCGTAGCCAATCTCCTGACCCGTATAGATCAGTGGGAACGACTTCGGCAAGACAAAAGTAAGGGCACTCATAGCCTCCAATGCATCGCCAAAACGGCTCTGCTCACTACCACTCCACGAATTTTCGTCGTGGTTGGAGGTGAAGGTCATATGCATCGAACTCTGCGGATAGTCGTTCAGCAGAGAGTATATCTTGTTTCGCAACTCCCAAACACGAGATTTGCCCTGCGCAACATCGACCATCGAGTGGTGCAACTCCCAGCCATAGCAGGCATCGAAGGCGTTGTCAAAGAACTCTACGCCCTCCGCTTCGGCAAGCATAAAAATATCCTTTTTCACGCTTTGCAGCTCTCGGCGCACCTCCTGCCAGAAGCCCAGAGGAACGAGCATTGCCATATCGCAACGGAAGCCATCGATCTTATGCTTTGTGACCCAGAATTTCATCGACTCGATTTGTCCCTGCCACACCTCCTTTTCGGCATAGTTCAGTTTGGCGGTATCGCTCCAATCCCAAGGTACCTTTGCCACGCCCTGCCCGTCACGCTCATACCAACTTACAGGCTTATTTTTCAGCCACTTGGCATCACGGGCCGTATGGTTTGCAACCCAATCGAGAATAACCTTCATACCAAGGCGGTGAGCCTCCTTGACAAAGGCGTCGAAGTCGGCCATTTTGCCGAACTCGGGATTGACTGCACAGTAGTCCGAGATGGAGTAATAGGAGCCAAGCGATCCCTTGCGCTCGACCTTACCAATCGGATATATAGGCATCAGCCAAATGATGTCGACACCCATATCCTTCAAATGTTGCAAATGGCGCATTGCCGAAGAGAAGGTGCCCTCCTCGGTAAGCTGTCGCACATTCATCTCATAAATCACTCCGTCGTAACTCCAAACTGCGTGTTGCATACTTTTTGATTGCTGTTTTCTATTTTTCCGACTCCAAAAATAGACAAAACTATCCAAAAATGCAAATTGTAGTTCCCTCAATATTTTAGCTAAAAACTTTGTTTTTATATAAAAATATGGTATCTTTGCACGATGTTGTGCGACTACGCCACAAAACAAGCAATAATTTAATATAAACAGATAAACAAAATGAGAAAAACAGTTAAAATCTTATCGATGATTTTGCTCGCAGTGTTGCTCGTTGGTTGCAACGCCTCGAAGCGAATCGTCTACGATTTCAACAAGGAGGAGTCGGTGAAGGCTATGCTTGCCGATGGTCAAATCAGAATCAAGCCACTCGACCGCCTCACAGTTGTTGTATCGAGCCAAAACCCAGAGTTGGCTGCACCATTCAACGCCCCAACATCGTACAACTCGTTGTCGCACAACCCTGTTGGAGTATCCTCGTCAAACGGCTTGCAGTCGTTGCAGGTGCGCACCGTAGCCGAGGATGGAACAATGGAGTTCCCGCTCATTGGCAAGGTTGATTGTAAGGGTAAGACCCGTAAGGAGTTGTCAGACGAGATTGCAAAGAAGATTATCGAGGGTGGCTACATCAGCGACGCTATCGTAAATATCCAATTTGCCGATATGAAGTTCTTCGTTCTCGGTGAGGTGGCTCGCCCTGGTCAGTTCGACATCACTCGTGACAAGATCACCGTATTGGAGGCTTTGGCTATGGCGGGCGATATGACCATCTATGGTAATCGTGCCAACGTTGCA
>JAZRCC010000159.1:0-8931 GCA_045635405.1 Alistipes sp. | reverse complement strand
GGCCGATGATATAGCCCAAACCGAGCAGCGTAGCACCGATATTGAGCGAGAATTCAACCTTGAACTTGTCGGCAATGGCTGTACCCCAAGCGGTCATCTTTGTCGATATATTCTCTGCCCACGCACCGAATGTCGCAATGGCAAAGTCGTAGAGACCTCCGAGCAGACCTGCAACAGCCAAAACGATGGTCTGTTTGCCACCCTTCTCGCCCGAAACCAACACCTCGGTGGTTGCCGTAGCCTCGGGGAATGGATATTTGCCGTGCATCTCCTTGACAAAGTATTTGCGGAACGGAATGAGCAGCACAATACCCAAAATACCACCAAGCAACGACGATAGGAATACCTGATAGAATTGAGCCTCCAAACCGAGGATGTAGAGTGCCGGCAATGTGAATATCGCACCCGCTACAATCACACCCGAACAAGCACCGATAGATTGTATGAGGACATTCTGTCCCAACATATTCTTCTTGCCGCGTAACGAGCCGATACCTACGGCGATAATTGCAATCGGGATGGCTGCTTCGAACACCTGGCCGACCTTCAAACCGAGAAATGCCGATGCTGCCGAGAAGATAATAGCCATCACCACACCCATCGTGACAGAGTATGGGGTAGCCTCCGCAACACCGCTCTCGCTACTCATAACGGGCTTGTAAACCTCGCCCTCCTTCAACTCCCTATACGCATTTTCGGGGAGTGACATCTGTTGATTTTTCTCCATAAATTATAGTTGTTTATCTGTCAATCTTGTATATTGCCACACTTACGGGTTTCATCGTAAATCTGTGTTTATCCTTGCTTGTTTTGCACTTTGCAAGCGACTTGTGATTTCCATATACCCATTTTGCACATTTGCCCATTGTTGCAATAGAGCCCTCAACGGTGCGGTCGCTTGGGTTGAATACTACGACATACTGTTCATTGCCCAATGTGCGGGCATATATCATCGGATAAGGGTTGTCCAAATCGCCAACATATCGCCAATCGCCCTCCGCAGCCAATGCCGCCGTTTTGCGACGCAATTTCAGTAACCCTTTCACGTATGCGAGTAACGAATTATCGTCGGTAAGTTGGTCGGCAACATTTGGGAATGTGGGTGAATTGTCAACCGGAAGATACAATTTTTGGGGATCTTCGACGGTTGAAAAACCTGCATTTTTACCACTATTCCACTGCATCGGTGTGCGGCACGTCGAGCGGTTACGAGACGAGAAACTTCCCTCCTTTATAGGTGCATAATCCAAATTAAGCATACCAATCTCCTCGCCGTAGTAGATGACGGGTGGAGTAGGAAGTGTCAAAAACATCGTAAGCACGATCTTTTGCTCCTCGGATGTTGTTCGATTCATTCGTGAAAGTCTCCAAATATCGTGGCTGCACGTCGGCATTACGGCATAACCTCCCACCTTGCGGAAGTGCTCATAGACAGCAGCATATCGCTCGATTGCATCACGTAGCTGACCCTCTCCCTTCTTGTTGAAATAGCAGGTTGTCGGTGCCATTTTATCGGTTGTTTCACATACGAGCGGGCGATATATTTTGCCTCCTACACCATTGTGTATCAGCAGGTCGATGTTGAAGCCACACGATAGCGATGCCGTAGGATTTGACCACTCCGACATCATAATATTTTGTGGATAAGCCTTGTTGTACCACGCAAATATATCGCTCCACAATCGACGAACGCCATCGTGACTTTCATTGTCGTCCTTAACAAGCGAACCAGCCATATCGACACGGAAACCATCGGCTCCCATATCGCACCAGAAGGAGATAATGTTCTTCAATTCGTTGCGTACGGCCGCAGGTCCTGGATCTTCGTATGCCTGCTCCCAATGGTGATTGGCGTTTGGTTTGTAGTAGCCGTAGTTGAGTGCTGGTTGAATCTCGAAATAGTTGCGGATAAAGTAGCCGTTGCGAGGGTGCTTGTTATCGACAAACTTTGGCCCCTGTATCTCTGCAGACTTGCCCTCTGTCCAGATGTAGTAGTCGCTGTATTTATTTCGTTCTGCTTGGCTCGACGCTTTGAACCAAGGGTGCTTGTCGGAGGTGTGACCTGCCACAAGGTCTAACAATACGCGAATGCCCTTCGAGTGAGCTTCGTCGAGCAGTGCTTTCATATCGGCATTTGTACCAAATCGCTGGTCGATGGTGTAAAAATCGGTAATGTCGTAACCGCCATCCTCCCAAGCACTCGAAAAACAAGGCGAGAGCCAGATGCAGTTGAAACCACACTCTGCGATATAGTCCAACTTCGAACGTATACCGTTCAAATCACCTATGCCGTCACCGTTTGAATCGGCATACGACAATGGGTATATGTGATAAATTACGGCATCTTTCAACCAAGTAGGTTGCTCTTTGGCAGTAGCCGTATGCAGTGTCAATGCTGCAATTACGCTGATAAAAATGGAACGTAACTTCATAGAACTATAAGTTTTATAGGTTTTCATAGGTATTGTATCAGTTTTTCGAGAGCTATGCCGCGTGAGCCTTTCAATAGTATGCAGGCGGAGCGTATATCTCGTTGTGACAGCCATTCGGCAGCCTCGCCGGTAGTTGCAAAGAGCATAGCCTCGCTTCGCAACTCTCTGGCAGCCTCGGCAAAGTGCTCTCCGACCAAAACAACCTCCGATATAGGCAGTTGCTCTACCAATCGTAGTACGTTGCTGTGTTCGGCAGCCGACCACTCGCCCAATTCGAGCATATCGCCCAGTATTGCAATTCGCTCGGTGGTATCGATGGTTGCAAAGTTCTGAATTGCGGCGGCCATACTCGATGGGTTGGCATTGTAGCAATCGATGATAAGGCGATTGGCCTTCGGAGTTATCATCTCTTGCGAACGGTTGTTCGAGGGGATGTAACTCTCGATTGCGGCTGCGATATGTTCGCAATCCACGCCAAAATAGTTGCCTATGGCGACTGCGGCTGCTATGTTTGCACGATTGTAGTCGCCGACGAGTTGGCTCTGATAACCATCTCCGATTGTGCGGGAGTAGAGTTCGATTGCCATATTCTCACGCTCTGTGGCCATACTCAAAAGCACCTCGTCCTCCTTCGGAACAAATGCCCGACCACCATTTGCAGCGAGGTAGTCGAATAGTTCGCCCTTGCCACGACGAATGCCCTCTACGCCACCAAAACCCTCCAAATGTGAACGGCCGATGTTGGTCAAAATACCGTAGTTAGGCTCGGCAATTTCGCACAATAGGGCAATTTCGTTGCAACTGCTTGCACCCATTTCCACAACGCCAAATTCGCTCTCTTTTGTCATTGCCAACAGTGTGAGCGGTACTCCGATATGGTTGTTGAGATTGCCCTTTGTTGCGTAGGTTTCAAAACGCTCGGCAAGTGTTCGAACAACCAACTCTTTGGTTGTCGTCTTGCCGTTACTGCCCGCAATGGCGATTATCGGCAGAGCGAGTTGGCGACGATGGTGTCGAGCCAGGTGTTGCAGGGCGGTCAATGTATCGTCGCACAAGAACATCCGCTTTGCAAGGTCGTGCCGCTCTTTGAGGGGAGCCTCGCTGCTGATGACGGCATACTCGGCACCCGCTTCGAGTGCCGCTATTGCATAGAGATTGCCATCGAAGTTGGCTCCGCGAAGTGCAAAAAATAGCGATTTCGGAGCAATCTGTCGTGAATCGGTCGCTACCGATGTGCACTGCTCGAAGAGTGAGTATAGAGCCTCGATATCGAATGTTGGGTCAATCATATTTAGCAGTGTTTGTCGCCGGTGTGGTACTTGACCTCATCGACATATTTACGAATATTCTGCTCTTCGCTGCGAGGACAAATCATCAGCACATCCTCCGTATCGACCACGATGTAGTCACGCAGTCCGTTGATGATGGCGATTTTGTTCTCGGGGAGCGAGATTATCGAGTTGCGGGTTTCGTATGTATAACACCCCTCTGCCGGCTTTACGTTAGCATACTTATCCTTGCGGGAGTAGCGGTACAGCGAGCCCCACGTGCCGACATCGCTCCAACCGAAGTCGCCACTGCGAACATAGACATTATCGGCGTGCTCCATTACGCCGTAATCGATTGATATTGAGCGACATTCTGCATATACACGGCCAATTGCATCGGGTTCGTCATCGGTTCCCAATTTGTCAGCAATCGAGTCGAAGAGTGCGTGCAATTCGGGCAGATGGCGTTCGATGGCAGCAATGATGTCGGCAACCTTCCAAATGAAGATTCCCGAGTTCCACAAAAACTCGCCGCAGCGGATAAAGGTTTGAGCCAATTCGAGCGAAGGCTTCTCGGTGAAACACTTCACTCGCGAGATGGTATCGCCATTCGAACGCTGAATGTATCCGTAGCCCGTTTCTGGGTGGGTAGGATTGATGCCGATTGTCATCAGCACATCGTGCTGCTCGACAAACGCCACGGCATCGTCGATTACCGTTTGAAACGCTGCTTCGTTCATTACGAGGTGGTCGGATGGTGTTACAATCATCACCGCATCGGGGTTTTGGCGGTAGAGTTTATATGCCGCATAGCAGATACAAGGGGCGGTGTTTCGACCTATCGGCTCGCACAACACCTGCGAGGCTTGCAGCTCGGGCAGATGCTCCAAAGTAAGGTCGCGATAGCCCGCATTTGTTACGACCAAAAAGTTTTGTGGTGGAATTTTGCCGGCAAAACGCTCATAGGTCGAGCGGATAAAAGTTTTGCCCGTTCCAAGTATGTCGAGAAACTGTTTTGGACTGTGTTTGCGACTTTTAGGCCAAAAGCGAGTACCCGCTCCACCGGCCATTATCACACAAAAAACCTCCCTATTATTACCCATCATCGTATTAAGTTTAATTATATTCTTCCAACTGAATGACAAAGATAAAAAATTTTTGTAACTTTGTCGGGTTAAAAGTGATAAAAATGAAAATAAAGTTGTTTACAATCCCCAATATTGTGACATTGTCCAACCTCACTTGTGGTTGTTTGTCGATTGTCAGCTCGTTGGTTTATGAGAATGTGCAGGTAGCCGCTGCTTTGGTTGTGTTGGCTGCCGTATTCGACTTCCTTGATGGCTTTACGGCTCGTCTGCTCAAACAGTACTCGGAGATCGGAGTGCAGTTGGATTCGTTGGCCGATATGGTCTCGTTCGGTGTTGCACCATCGATGGCTCTCTATGCTGTGGCTCGCAGTGCCGAGTCTATGTATGGTTTGGAGGGTGGCTTTGCAGAGTTATTGCGATGTCTGCCATTTCTGATTGCAGCATTCTCGGCCCTGCGTCTTGCCAAATTCAATATCGACGACACGCAGCACGATACGTTCAGCGGACTGCCTACTCCGGGCAATGCAATATTCTGCATCTCGTTGGCGGCCCTCGCTACGATGGGTAAGGTAGAGCTCACGATTGAGTGGATTGCACTTATTGCAGTATTGATGTCGGCACTCTTGGTTAGCCCAATCAGAATGTTCTCGTTTAAGTTCAAGTCGTTTGGCTTGCGTGAGAATCTGTTGCGTTACCTCTTCTTGGTAGTGTCGATAGCGTTGATTTTTGCAATTGGAATATACTCTGTTCCATCAATAATCGTTCTATATGTGGTGGTATCTGCCGTACAGTGGATTTGCTGCCGTCGAAAAGAGTAGTTAATGGGTCGTCGCAGAGAGGTTATATCGCTTGTGGTGGTGCTGATGGCAATAGTGTTGTCTGCACCATTGTCGCCTACATTTGCACAGTTGGATGCAAGTGCCCTTATGCGTGCTCAACGACAAGGCTCGCGCAGCAACTCTATTCAGGGAATGAATCAGCAGTCGCAGCAGGGTTTGGGTGGCTATGGCACCAATCCGTTCGACCAGAGTGCTTTGAATGGAGCAAATGGTGAGAATGGTGAAAATGGCGAGGGTGCAACCGAGCAGCAGGATTCGACCAAAAAGAAGCGTGAACGCAAGCCGTTGGAGTCGTACTATTTCAGCGACTCGGTCAGGGCGTTGCGAAACTTCAAGTGGACCATCAAACGCAATACCAATAACGTGGAGGTTGGCCCGATAGATACTACGCTGGCGATGTGGCACGTGGACTATCCACACTACCAAAAACGTCTGGGAAGTAACTCGGTTGGAGGTTTGGGTCAAGCTTCGCAGGAGGTAAATTATGCCGAGCGTACTCGGTCGAAGGAGTTTACCTTTGCACAGCCATACGATGCCTACACCTATACACTCGAAAATACGCCGTTCTACAATATGAAGCACCCTTACATCTGGCTGACGTATCTCGAATCGGGTCAGAAGCGTTATCGTGAGGAGCACTTCGAGGTTACTGCTTCGCAGAATATCTCGCCATCGACCTCGGCTTCGGTATCGTATCGTGCAAGAGGTGCGAGGGGTAAATACGATAGGGCAAGGGTCAAGAACCACAATGTCGCTGCACGATTTGCCCATACGGGTCGTCGCTACTCGATTCACGGAGCCTATCTGAACAACTATATCGAGCAGCAGGAGAATGGTGGTGTCGTAGGCGAGTGGGCGATTACCGATACCGTATTTGAGATGCCTTCGGGTGTGCCGATGCGATTGGCTACGGCGGAGGCCCTTAACAAGTATCGCAACAACGCCTTCTTTGTCAAGCAGTCGTTAGGTATTCCGTTGCAGCGAATGACCGAAAAGGACTTCTCGATGGCGGAGTTGTCGGCAATCTACATTGGTCACACATTTGAGTACAACGCTTGGAGCAAGATATATACCGACAAATATTCGACCTACGTAAACGAACGTGCCGAGCGAAATCCCGATGGTACGTTCCGCTCCGAGACGGGTACCTACTACAAAGATTGGTATCTGAATCCTACCGAGACACGCGACTCGTTGTACGAGCGAATTATCACAAACCGCTTCTTTGTGCAGGCTCAACCGTGGAACCGTGATGGTGTGGTGGGTACAATCGATGGAGGTATCGGTATCGATGTCCACACCTATTCTCAATTCTCGTTGGGCGACTACGCAACGGGTAAACAGGAGAGTGTTACAAAGAGTGCGTGGTTTGCCTATGCGGGTGTCGATGGCAAGATTCGCAAATATGTGTCGTGGGGTGCCGACTTCAAACTCTATCCTTCGGGCTATCGAGGCGGCGATTATAGCGTTGGAGCACGAGCAGAGTTTACCGCCTTCATAAAGGGAAAACCACTGATTTTGTCGGGCGAATTTCGGGAGTCGATGACCTCGCCGGGGTATTGGCAGCAGAATTGGCGTTCGAACCACTATATCTGGAACAACGACTTCGGCAAGGAGGGCGAAACCAGATTTAATATTGCGTTCAGAGTGCCCGACCACGGCATAGAGTTGGGATTTTGGCAATCGGTGTTGCGTGATAAGATATACTATGGCCCTGACTGTCTGCCTGTGCAGCATAATGGCTCGGTAAGCGTTACGAGCATATATGCACAAAAGGATTTCACGATAAAGGGTCTGCACCTCAACCATCGTCTGCTTGTGCAGCTGTCGTCGAACGAAGATGTGGTGCCTGTGCCATTGGTGTCGGCATTCCTATCATACTACTATGAGTTCTGGATTAAACGCGACGTGTTGCGTGTGCAGATTGGTGTGGATGGACGTTTCAATACCAAATATAGGGCGATGGGCTACAATCCGGCACTGTCGGTATTCTATAACCAGAACGAGGTCGAGGTGGGAAACTACCCTTATATCGACGCATTTATTGCTGCCAAGTGGAAGCGAATGCGTATATTGGTCAAGTATCAGCACCTTAATAAGGGAATGTTTGGTAACAACGAATTCTTCTCTATTGCAGGCTATCCGCTCAATCCGGGTATGTTGAAGATTGGTTTGTCGTGGGCGTTCTACGACTAATTGATGCAAGCGTAGCCGTATGAAATCACGACACATATATTATATAGTTATAGGGGTAGTGTTGGCACTTGCCATTGTCTTTGTTGTGGCTCGCAGCGTTGGGCATAAGAGAGTAAGTACGGACGTTGAAGCACCGATGCCTACGGCAGACTCTGTTGCAATCGATACGCTGTCAATCGAGGAGGGAGGCCTGTCGCCATTCGATAGGCTCTTTCGAAAGGCAGCACGTCGTCACAAAGTCGATTGGCGATTGTTGGCCGCAATGGCGTATGCCGAGTCGCATTTTCGGACAGATGCCGTTTCGTCACGTGGAGCTGTGGGGTTGATGCAGGTGATGCCACATATCGCCGAGGCGTTCGATGTGCCACGCGAGAACCTTACCGATGCAGAGACCAATATCGATGTTGGGACACGAATATATCGTTCGATGCAGCGGATGTTGCAACTGCCCAAAGATATCGATGACTACGACCGTATGGCATTTACGGTAGCGAGCTATAACTGTGGTGCTTCGCGTGTGATTGATGCTCGCAATTTGGCAGAGTATTACGATGATAACCTCAACGATTGGGAGACGGTGAGCGACTACCTCCTGCTCCTTGCCGAAGAGGAGTTCTATAACCACGAGGCGGTGACAGGCGGACGTTTCGGAGCCCCAAAAACCACTATAGCCTACGTTCGACAAGTTATGGAGCGGTATGATAGGTATTGCCGCCGCATAGCAAAATAAAAAAGCCGTGAGAGATTCGCTTACGGCTTTTTGTCTGTAAATATCGAGAGCAGTTACTCAATCTCCCAATCGCAACCATCTTTGCGGTCTTTCACACGAATGCCGATGGCGGTCAGGCGGTCGCGTATCTCATCCGACAAAGCCCAATTCTTCTCGGCTTTTGCCTTTGCACGCATCTCCAACAACATCTCTACGAGTGGTGTGACCATATCTTTGCCACCCTTACTCTGTGCCTTCTCGTCGTAGAGTCCCAAGATATCCTCGACCCATAACTTTACGGTCGAACGCAACTCGTCAAGCTCGGCGGCCGTAGCACGCTGTGTTCCGTCGGCAAGCGAGTTGTATATGCGAACCCAATCGAAGAGTACCGATATTACG
>JAZRCC010000158.1:0-5435 GCA_045635405.1 Alistipes sp. | reverse complement strand
CGCCATATTCAGGAGATGGTCGATTCGCTGCTCGAAATCGAGGATCGTACCGAGCGTACCCGCCAGGCAAAGGCGGTGATTGCTGTTATGGGAAATCTCAATCCGCTGCTGCGTGATACGGCGGACTTTGCCCATAAGTTGTGGGACCACCTCTTCATAATGTCTGATTTTCAGTTGGATGTCGATAGCCCATACGCTCTGCCGACTCGCGAGAGTGTGATGGTAAAGCCTCACCCGATGTCATATCCGCAGAGTCGGATTACGTTCAAACACTACGGCAAATATGTGTCGCGAATGCTCAAATTTTTGGCACAGAGCAACGATGCGGAGGGGGTGCGTCAGTCGGTCGATAATATTGCCCGATATATGCGTATCAAGAGCTTTGAATACAACCTCGACCACCCGAACAACGAGGTAATCATAAAAGATATACGTGCGATGTCGGGAAATGGTATCGAACTCGATGAAAATGCTCTGAATTCGCTCCGTAACGACTATAAAAACGGCCACCAGCAGCACTCGGCAGCGAAGGGTGCGAAGCGACAGCAGCAGAAACAGAAGGCACAGCAGCGAACTCACGCATCAAAAAACCACCATCGCAACCAGCAGCAGGGGCGTTAATCCGTACGTCGCCAGCACAATACGCAGCGATAGTTTGCCGTTTTAACGAAAATTAACTATTTTTACGAAGTTTTAGAACATTTTTTATGAAGAAAACCGCTTTTGCAGCACTGCTGCTATCAATAGTTTTGGGCTTTGTGTCGTGCCGAAATAGCGATGCCGTCGTGTCGGGAAAGCTGATAGGTGTGAATGTCGATAAGGTCTATCTCGAACAATCGACCTCTGCGGGGGAGAAGGTTGTGGACTCTGTGGCGTTGGCGAGCGACGGCTCCTACCGCTTTGCTCTGAAAAATGTCGCCTCGACACCGACTATCTACCACCTGGTTTGCCGCAACGAGCGAATACCGTTGCTCGTAAAGGGTGGCGACGATATCGCACTCAACTCGTTGGGCAGCGTATTGGCAAACTATACGGTCAGCGGCTCTCGCGAATCGGAGTTGTTGCAAGCCTTCAATAAGGGCTATGTCGAGGGTGTTCGCTCGTTGCAACAGAAGATGGCCGAATATGGTAAGGCCGACGAGCAGACCAAACCCGAAATTGCTCGCAGCTACAACGCAATCTACCGCCAAATCAAACGTGACCAAATATCGTTTATCATCGCCAATAAGCAGAGCCTTGCGGCGGTATATGTGCTCTATCAGCGTCTGGCTGGCGAGGTGAATTTGGTCGATGCTTTGAGCGATTTGATATACTATCGCACCGTGGCTGATGCCATCGAGGAGGTCTATCCCGAATCGCCATACCTCGTAAAGTTACGCAACGATGTGGCACGTATGGATGCACAAACATCGCTGTTGCAGTCGATTAAGGAGCGAGATTATCCCGAAATTGAGGCGTTCGATATCTATGGCAACAAGCAGCTGCTCTCGTCGCTGGCCGGCAATGTTATATTGGTCGATTTTTGGTCGGCAGAGTTGGGCAACAGCAACGCTCTGAATGCCGATTTGAAGGAGATTTACGCCCACTATGCCGACAAGGGTCTCCGTGTCTTTCAGGTGTCGCTCGACACGATGAAGGCGACGTGGATTAAGGCTGTGCAGGAGCAGGATTTGCCGTGGATTTCGGTGTGCGATTTCTGTGGCGAGAAGTCGCCTATTGTGGGCAACTACAATGTCCGCACGCTGCCGACAAACTACCTTATCGACCGCAGCGGAAAGATTGTGGGCCGCAATCTGTATAGCAAAGCCCTCGAATCGGAACTTGCCAAACTACTATAACTCGACACTATGTACTACTTTGTATCGGATACGCATCTTGGAGGAGGCTCTGCTGCCGATGCCCGCACTGTCGAAGAGCGATTTTGTCGCTGGCTCGACGCTATTGCCGACGATGCAGAGGTGCTCTTTTTGGTCGGCGATATATTCGACTTTTGGTTTGAGTATAACCGAGTTGTGCCGAAGGGTTTTGTAAGGGTGTTGGGCCGATTGGCATCACTTCGTGACAGAGGTGTGCGAGTGGTCTATCTCACGGGCAACCACGATATGTGGCAGGGCGACTATCTGCAACGCGAGTGTGGCGTGGAGCTCTACAAAACGCCGCAAGAGTTTACGGTTGCCAATCTCCGATTGTTTGTGGCTCACGGCGACAATATGAATATCAAGGGGCAGCCGATGTTGAGGTTGCTCAATTGGGTCTTCCGTTCACGAGTGTTGCGATTTTTGTTTGCGTGGCTTATCCACCCCGACCTCGCATTGAAGTTTGGTTGCTGGTGGAGCGGATGTTCCCGCAAATCGCACAAGGATTCCAACTACGAGGCACATCTGCAACCGCTGTGTGACTATGCCGAGAGTTATGCTGCACAGCACAAAATCGACCTCTTCGTATTTGGACATATGCACGCTACGGCAGCCTTCGATATGCCGACATATAGGGTGCGTTTTATGGGCGATTGGCATACCCGCCCCAACTATGTGCAGATAGACAGTGAGGGCAACATCGAACAGAAAATTTTTGAGTAATAAATAGCGTTATTCCGTATGAAACAGTATCTCGACCTTCTGAAACGTATCACCACCGAGGGCACCGTCAAGAGCGACCGCACAGGCACGGGAACAAAGAGCGTATTTGGTCACCAAATGCGATTTGATTTGAACGAGGGCTTTCCGTTGCTTACGACCAAGCGTGTCTTTTTGCGTGGTATTATCCACGAGTTGTTGTGGTTTTTGAAGGGCGATACCAACATCAAATATCTGGTCGATAACGATGTGCATATCTGGGATAACGATGCCTACCGCTACTACAACGAACTGTGTTGCCGCCATAGTGTGCTGCCCGTAACCCGCGAGGAGTTCTTGAAGGCTGCATCGGAGGGTATCGACTCGCCAATCGAGGGGTACCGTTTTGGCGATTTGAACCACGTCTATGGTCATCAGTGGCGACAGTGGGGTCGTCTCGACGGCTCGGCGATAGACCAGATTGCCGATGTGGTGCGGACGATTCGTGAAAATCCCGATTCACGCCGTATGATTGTCTCGGCGTGGAATGTTGCCGATATCGAGGATATGGCTCTGCCTCCTTGTCACGTGCTGTTCCAATTCTACGTTGCCGATGGTCGTCTGTCGTGCCAACTCTACCAGCGTTCGTGCGATACGTTTTTGGGTGTTCCGTTCAACATCGCATCGTATGCACTGCTGACGATGATGATTGCACAAGTGTGCGGTTTGGGTGTGGGCGAATTTATCCACACTATGGGCGATACACACCTATATCTCAACCACTTGGAGCAGGCAGCCGAGCAGTTGCAGCGTGAGCCTCGCAAACTGCCGGTGATGAAGCTCAACCCTGCGGTGAAGTCAATCTTCGACTTCCGCTTCGAGGGCTTTACGTTGGAGGGCTATGACCCCCATCCGACCATCAAAGCCCCAATGTCATTTTAGGAGAGTTTTGACCGATTTTGTAGCAAGCAACTAAATAGTTGCTTGTCGAGTTGTCATATTGTAGGAAAATCACTATCTTTGTCCGCTATGAAGTTTGTTTTAGAGTGTAAAGATAGTAAGACGGCTGCCCGTGCGGGTAGCTTTACGACCGACCACGGTACGGTGCAGACCCCGATTTTTATGCCTGTGGGTACCGCTGCGGCGATGAAGGGCATATTCCACCGCGATATGGTCGATGAGGTCAAGGCTCAAATCATCCTTGCAAATACATACCACCTCTACCTGCGTCCCGGAATGAAGATTTTGGAGGAGGCGGGCGGTGTGCATCGCTTCTCGTCGTGGGAGCGACCTATGCTCACCGATAGTGGCGGATTTCAGGTCTTTTCGTTGGCGGCGTGTCGTCGTTTGAAGGAGGAGGGTTGCCACTTCCAATCGCATATCGACGGGTCGCGTCACCTCTTCACGCCCGAGAGTGTGATTGATACCGAGCGAACTATCGGTGCCGATATTATGATGGCATTCGACGAGTGTCCTCCGGGTGATGCTCCACGTGACTATGCCGCAAAGTCGTTGGCACTGACCGAGCGTTGGCTGGATCGCTGCTTCAACCAATACCACAAGACTTCGCCAAAGTATGGACACTCGCAGTCGCTGTTCCCGATTGTGCAGGGGTGTTGCTATGCCGATTTGCGTGCCAAAGCGGCGGAGAATGTCTTGCAGTACGATGCCGATGGCTACGCTATCGGTGGTCTGGCTGTGGGTGAGCCGACCGACGTTATGTATGCGATGATTGAGGTTGTAAATGCCGTCTTGCCACAGGATAAACCTCGCTATCTGATGGGTGTGGGTACTCCGATAAATATCTTGGAGGGTATTGCTCGCGGTGTCGATATGTTCGACTGTGTGATGCCAACCCGCAACGGACGCAACGGACAACTCTTTACGAGCGAGGGCGTGATAAATATCCGCAACAAGAAGTGGGAGAACGACTTCTCGCCTATCGACCCTGCGGGTACAACCTTCGTCGATAGATGCTATACGAAGGCATACCTCCACCACCTGGTGGTCTGTGGCGAGATGCTTGCGGCACAAATCGCCTCGATGCACAATGTCGGATTCTATCTGTGGCTCGTAGGCGAGGCTCGCAAACATATCGTGGCGGGCGACTTTGCTGCGTGGAAGGAGCAGATGGTGGTACGCCTCGCACGGCGATTGTAAAATTTGAAAAAGGCAGCTAACTATGGCAATGCAACCCGAATATAACGCACGGCAATCTTGGTTTCCGGGGTTGAAAATTTTGGACCGCTACATTATCGGCAAGTTTGTCGGAACGTATCTCTTTGCGATAGCGATGATTATCGTTGTGGTCGTGGTCTTCGACTATGTCGAGAAGATTGACGACTTCACGACAACCCACGCACCCGTGTCGGCGGTGATTTTCGACTACTACTTGAAGTTTATCCCATTCTTTGTCAATCAATTCTCGGCACTCTTTACCTTTATCGCCGTAATCTTCTTTACCTCGAAGTTGGCGTATCAGACCGAGATTGTGGCGATGTTGTCGGGTGGTATGAGCTTCCGACGATTGATGTGGCCCTACTTTGTGGGTGCGACCATCATCACCATCATCTCGTTGGTTATGAGTCTGTGGCTGATACCTATCTCGCAGCAGGATTGTGTGGCATTCGAGCAGAAGTATATCCCACGCCGAGCCCGTGAGCAGTACGACCGCCATATCTACCGCCAAATCGAGCCGGGTACGTTCGCCTACATCCGAGGTTTCAGCAAGGCGAGTTCGGTGGCTTCGTTCTTCGTGTTGGAGCGTTTCGAGGAGAATCGTGTGGTCGAGGTGTTGGAGGCGTCGGATGTGCGATTTAACCCCGAAACGAAGCGTTGGAGCAGCCAGCGATATACCGAGCGTAGGTTTGACGATGCGGG
>JAZRCC010000157.1:0-1849 GCA_045635405.1 Alistipes sp. | reverse complement strand
GCATATCCCACGTCGATACCACATACTTCAAATTGCGGAACTTCGTACACTCGGCAATCGGAATACGCTCCAAATTGACCGCATCGTCCAACGAGGTCTTAAACTTGTCGGGTTGCAGGTTGAGTGCATACATCGACTGCTGCGTGTCACGCATAGCCAAAGCCGGAGTCGATGTCTGCAATATGTGGTTCGGATATTTTGGCGAAAATCTCAACACCTGTTCGCCATCGACCACCGCCTTGCCCAATCCGAAGGCAACTTTGGCGATACCCTCCTCGGCACGCTCGTAGCCAATCGGATAGAAGTTGAGCGAACGTGCCACACCCGACAACGTAGGGAAGAAGTAGCCCGAATCCTCCGAGCCACAAATCTCCTCGATGACAATAGCCATCTTCTCCTCCGATATCACGTTGGCTGTCGCCGCAATATAGGCACGCGACGAGGCGAAATAGACCGAAGCATAGACACTCTTTATCGCTTTGGATAGCAGTCGCAACTCTTGGTCCTCATTCTCGGTGTGCGGAATCATATAGGTCGAGTAGATGCCCGCAAATGGCTGATAGTATGAGTCCTCCAACTTCGACGACGAGCGAATTGCCAACGGTTTGCGGACGTTGCGAATAAATGTTCGCAGAGCATCCACCAACTCCTGTGGCAAGCTCGATGCAACGAACTCCGACAGAATCTCGGCATCCGATATATCGGCGTTGATAACATATTGCAGACCATTTTCGATAATAAACCTATCGAAATACTCGGTTGTAATGACCAGCGTTCGAGGCACCATCACACGCACATTCTCCCACTCGTTGTAGAGGTTATATCGCTGCAAAATGTGATTCATAAATGCCAAACCACGAGCCTTGCCTCCCATCGAGCCGTTACCAAGACGCGAGAACCAGATGGTGTCGTTGTAGTTCTCGTTCGTAAATCGAGCCACCACTCCCAACGCCTGTTTGATGCGGTAATCGCGAATTTGGTCGGTGAGCCACTGACGGATACCGCCAATGGTACGGAACTTATCGGCAGTCATCTCACGCATCAGGCGACCCAACGTAAAGATACCACGCGAGAACAGCCACTTCGAGAGGTAGTTACGCGACGCAACCTCTTCGAGCAACTCGTCGGAAATCTGACGCAGAAGCTTCTCCAAACCGAGCAAATCGCTTGCACGAGCAATCTCCTTGCCCGTCACTTCGTCGGATAGTACAAAGTCACCGAAGGCGAACTCACGGCCGATATAATCGCCAAGCTCGTGAACGAGTGTCTTGGAGTGTTTCTCGATAAAACCTACGCCCAACTGCTCGGCAACTGCTCGCATACTCTCCTGCGACGATTGCATCAGGAATGGCATTTCGGGGTTATCAGCCTTCACAAATCGGCACAAATCGATACCGGCATCCAACTTCTCGTTTTCTGGTTTATCGCCACGATGCACCACAAAACCCACGTCCGAGATTACACCCAGCATATTGTGTTTGTAGCGTTGGTAAAGCGTTACGGCATCGTCGTAGTTTGTCGCCATCAAAATCTTCGGGCGGGCACGCTTACGCATAATCTGCTGCTGCTCGTTGAGTGCATCGCGAATTGCAGCACTATTTTGTTGCAGCACCAACTTATATATAGCCGGCAGATAGGTCGAGTAGTAACGTACGGAGTCCTCGACAAGCAGAATTGTCTGCACACCGACATCCAACACATCGTGTTCGGCATTGAGGCTATCCTCCAACAACTTGATGATAGCGATAATCAGGTCTGTCGAGTTGTTCCAACAGAATACGTAGTCGATGTCGGAGGTGTCGCTCTCGTCAATCTTACGATATATCTGCTGCGAAAATGCCGTCAGCAG
>JAZRCC010000156.1:0-2320 GCA_045635405.1 Alistipes sp. | reverse complement strand
CTCGGCATCGGGGAATACCACCGTGCCGATATCGCGACCATCCATAACGACACCTCGTGAACGACCCATCTCCTGCTGCATAGCGACCAACTTCTCGCGTACCTCACGGATAGAACTTACCGCACTGACAAAGTTGCTCACCTCGATAGTGCGAATCTTGCCCTCTACCAACTCGCCATTGACGTAGATATCGCTGGCACCACGCAACGGATTGAAGCGGAATGTGATGGCAATATCGTCGAGCGAACGGACTATCGCCTCCTCATCGACCACGCCTCCCGCAATGGCTCCGCTTTGGAGTGCGTGGAGCGTTACGGCACGATACATCGCACCCGTATCGATAAAGATATAGCCCAGACGCGAGGCTATCGACTTGGCGAAGGTACTCTTGCCACACGACGAGAAGCCATCGAGGGCTATGACAATCTTTCTATTTGAGTTCATCTTAAAGCAGTGTTGAAATGGTTGAATTTATTGTAATCAGACCGAGCAGGGCTACGATGACTCCCGCAATACGGTTTATGGTCTTCATATGGTGGGGGCGGAAACGTCGGCGGAAGAGGCTGATGAGCGACGTAAGACCAAACCACCACGCAACAGCTCCGCAGAAGAAGCCCACAATAATCAGAAAACTGCTCCACAAAATCGCCATATCGACCTGTGCTAAATCGGCGGTGCTGACTCCGAACATCGCAAAGAAGGCGAGCAAGTAGGGGATAATCATCACAAAGTTGGCAATCGTAATGCCAAACATCGAGGCGAAATCCCTCCACGACGAGCCTACCGTACTCTGATTACGGCGAGTCTGTGGCACAGGCTTCTGGAAGAAGATGTAGATGCCGACCGCCACAATCAACACTCCGCCACCGATATGCAGAACGGTGGAGTACTGCTCAATTTGGCTCTGCAACATAGCGTAGAAGAAGTAGGCGATGACCGCCATCAGCGTATCGGCACACGCTACGCCCAGGCCCGAAACCATACCCGAACGACGTGTCTTGCTCAATGTGCGTTGGATGCACAAAACCGCTACGGGACCAACCGTAACCGATGATGCCAAACCAACGGCAACACCTCGCATCAAAACCCCTAATGTGGAAACTAACATACGCCTGTCTCTTTCAGTCGGTGCAGTTTACTGCAAAATATCCTCGCAAAGATACAAAATAGTTGCAAATTATATGCTTCTTTCGTAAAAAAGATACCAAAAAGAGTAGAATGTCATACCGAGCATAGTTGCCGAGCGGGAGCATAACCCCTACAAAACTATAAATATAGAGGTGGCGTAGCGTTCCGCAAATCGCCCCATCGCCACCGCTCGGCAACTTTTCGGCAGCAGATGTTGCATTTGAGCCGTCGGTTTTGTATCTTTGCACAAAGCCTACCCCCACCGTAGCGACACACGCACCGTCGGGAGGCGACAACAGTGTAACACAAATATAAAAAGTTGATAAGTATGAACGAAAATCAGAAACCCAACGGCGGTATCGATATCGAGTTGAACGCCGAAGTAGCCAAAGGACAATATGCCAACTTGGCAATTATCTCGCACTCGCCAGCCGAGTTTATTGTCGATTTCGCAGCGATGCTCCCCGGACTGCCAAAGCCTGTGGTGTGCAGCCGTATCATCCTCACCCCCGAGCACGCAAAACGCGTGATGCTCTCGTTGCAGGAGAATATCGCCCGCTATGAGCAGAATATCGGCAAAATCGACATCTCGCAACACGCACCTTTCAAGGTGATGGGCGACGCATAGGGATAGACGACCACTACGTAGAGATGCGGGTGCGACACCCCGTGAAACATTTTTCGCACTTTTTTGCACCTATTAGCAAAAAATTATCTATCTTTGTCGCACCAAATCGCCGAAATAGCTCAGCGGTAGAGCACTTCACTCGTAATGAAGGGGTCCCGGGTTCAAATCCCGGTTTCGGCTCAAAGGAAAAAGACAACCATTCGCGGTTGTCTTTTTTCTTTATGTACGGCAAGCAGATTGAACTCGGGACCCCAAAGCCTCCCTTATCAAAGGGAGGTTTGGAGGGATTGTCAATATCAAAATGGGGGGGGGAAGTCCCACTTCCCCCGGGTTCAAATCCCGGTTTCGGCTCTGAAAACTAAAAGGACAATCCCAATATGGGGCTATGCTTTTTATTTTTAACTGATTGATTTTCAGTGTTAGTTTTTACGAAAATTGCGAAATCCTACATAGATGACTACATGGAGGTCGTAATTAAGCCAAAAAACTACGAGAATAAAGGTATATAAATCTTTTGAAAGTAAAGCACTGAAATCAAGCATCTTTCGAAGATGCGTTGTGAAT
>JAZRCC010000155.1:0-1868 GCA_045635405.1 Alistipes sp. | reverse complement strand
CATCGAGCGGTGCGATGCAAACACATCTTGCAACGATGCTTGCGAACCGTAGTAGCGGAAGTAGAGCTGTTTACCCTCTTCGGCAGTCAGTACCAACGTGGTATTTGGGGTCGAAAGTTGATAATCTTTCGCCACCGCAACCGACGCGATGGTCAGTGCAAGCGTAAAAACAAAGAGTCTCTTTACGTTTTTCATTTCGATTATAGTTTTGTAGTTTTAGCCCACAACGCGATAAATCACCATTTCAATTACGACAACGCACGCACGAACACCAGCCCCCTCACCAAATACACCATAACGCACTACGTAGCAGCACGTTGCATCACGCACACGCCCGTATGCGTACATTATCACAACGCAAAGATAATAAAAGTTGAAAGAAATAGTCGCAATCACAAACAAAAAACGTATCTTTGCGGAGAGATTTTTTTATTGACACAATAACAACTTTGATTTTGATATGAAAAAAGAGTGGAATGACGTGAAAGAGTTTCACGAGAAGTTTGGACATCCGGTTGCCAAGCAGCCTGTAATGATTAGCAAGAAGCGTGCTTTGAGCCGTGCAAAGTGGATGAACGAGGAGGTTGCCGAATTTTTGATTGCCGACGACATCTACGAGCAGGCCGATGCGATGATTGATTTGATGTACTTCGCACTCGGAACAATGGTAGAGATGGGTCTTGAAGCGGACGAACTCTTCGAAATCGTACAACGTGCAAATATGGCAAAGTTGTGGCCCGATGGCAAACCCCACTACAACCCAAAGGACAACAAGGTCATCAAACCCGAAGGCTGGGAGGATCCTGCACCAAAAATCCGTGCCTATATCGACTCGGTAATTGAGGCTAAAAAAGAGCTATAACAAGCCATACGAATGGGGCTGATTTTTGCATATATAATCATCGCCTCGATTGTTGTCGGGTTGTCTATCAAGGCGTCGCACTATGTCGATTTCCTTGACCGCAACACCAAACTTTCGGGTGCATTTTTAGGCGGAGTATTACTCTCCGCCGTAACGTCGTTGCCCGAACTTATCACCAGCATATCCTCGATTTTGCTCATCAACAAACCGAGTCTCTGCATTGGCAATATTTTGGGTAGCAACCTCTTTAATTTGGCTGTATTGGCGGCGGCGGGTCTCTTCTCGATTCGCCACTTTGCCGGCAGCAAAATCACACAAGGCAATGTTGCGGTTGCTCTGTTCGTAACGCTGATTTACGGTGTCTCGATTCTCAATTGGTTCAATATCCTAAACTTCGAGATTGCAACCATCAACGCCCTGACAATCATCATATTGCTCTTGTATGTCGTAGGCGTAAAATTCCTCGCTCGCGACAACGACGACTCCGAGCCCGAAGCCGACGAACACATCGAACTTCGCCCCAATGCAGTACGCAATACGGCACTGAAATTTATCGCAACAAGCATCGGCATCGTCTTGTCGAGCATTGCAATGACCTACATTTCGGACGACCTTGCAATACGATACAACATCGGGTTGGGTCTGACGGGAGCGATATTTCTCGGAGTGGCGACTTCGCTACCCGAGGTGTCATCAACCATCGCTCTGTTTCGCCTGCGAAACTACAACGCTGCTGTCGGAAATATCATCGGCAGCAACCTCTTCAACTTCCTCGTCCTGTGCATCGTAGATCTATTCAGTTTCGGCATAAATATCTACGATTTCAGCGACCCGAAAGTTGAGAATCTGCTCACCTTCGGAGCCATCGCCACAATCGCCACTCTCTATATGTTGCAGAGTCGTCGAGGCGTGACAAAAATACTTTGTATTTTCGGTGCTATCGCCTGCTACTTTGCATTTTTGATGGTCGATTAGTGTTGTCGGCACAAAAATCTCTTTGGCATTG
>JAZRCC010000154.1:0-1527 GCA_045635405.1 Alistipes sp. | reverse complement strand
GCTCATCATCTCTTGGCGAAGCTTTGCCTCGATTTCGGCAGCAAGTTCGCTATCGTTGGTGAGCAAATCCTTCACAGCATCGCGACCCTGACCGATTTTGCGTTCACCGTACGAGAACCACGAGCCCGCCTTCTTGATGATGTTGAAATCAACCGCAAGGTCAATAATCTCGCCAATTCTTGAGATACCCTCGCCGAACATAATGTCGAACTCTGCCTTCTTGAATGGAGGTGCCACCTTGTTCTTAACAACCTTTACACGGGTGCGGGTGCCGAGCTGCTCGTCGCCATCCTTGATTATCGATGTGCGACGGATATCGATGCGGACACTTGCGTAGAACTTCAATGCGTTACCACCTGTTGTAGTCTCCGGATTGCCATATACAACACCGATTTTGTCACGCAGCTGGTTGATGAATATGCAGACGGTCTTGGTCTTTGCAATGCTCGATGTGAGTTTGCGAAGAGCCTGCGACATCAGTCGAGCCTGCAAGCCCATCTTTGCATCGCCCATCTCACCCTCGATTTCCGCCTTTGGAGTCAATGCTGCGACCGAGTCGATAACGATGATGTCGATAGCACTCGAACGAATCAGCGAGTCGGCAATCTCCAACGCCTGCTCGCCATTGTCGGGTTGCGAAATAAGCAGATTATCAACATCCACACCCAACTTTTGTGCGTAGTAGCTATCGAATGCGTGCTCTGCATCGATAAATGCTGCAACGCCCCCCTGCTTCTGTGCCTCGGCAATGGCGTGGATTGCCAAAGTGGTCTTACCCGACGACTCGGGGCCGTAAATCTCGATAACACGACCCTTTGGATAACCACCTACGCCCAACGCTACGTCGAGTGTGATGGAGCCCGTAGGAATTACGGCAACATCGGCAACATCTTCGCTGCTCATTCTCATAATGGAACCCTTGCCGAAATCCTTTTCGATCTTCTCCATTACGGCCTTCAAAACTTTCAACTTTTCAGGATTTACCTGTGGTTTGTTCTCGCTCATAATTGTATATTTTTTTTGTTATTATCTAATCAATAATCGTCGAAATACTCTTATTAAGGAATATTTACCCTCAAAGTTATGAAAAATTCTCGGAATTTCATCAGAAATTTCCAAAAACTTTCCCTCGCAGGGGTAATAATTACCACTGCATAGTCGAAATTATCTGTGCATTGAACTCCTCTTCGGTGTTATTGAGTCGTCTGGCACACGACGGACAACGAATTGCAACGTCGGTCTCGACAACGGTTTCGCAACCTACGCACTGCATAATTGTTCCGAAATCTGTACCTGCGATGTGGAGAAATTCTGTGCCACAATGCTCACATCTGATTTTGTAACTTGCTCCCATTTTTGTAATAGTTTTTAAGGTTTAACTCTATTTTTATGGTGCAAAGTAACAGCCATTTTTTGACAACTTGTGTCAATGATATTTTTTTTGTAAAATTTTTTTGGATAGGACAGATAGGACAGATAGGACAGATAGGACAGATAGGACAGATAGGACAGATAGGACAGATAGGA
>JAZRCC010000153.1:0-12193 GCA_045635405.1 Alistipes sp. | reverse complement strand
GGAACTCATCGAGGGCAGCCATCGCCTCGGCAGCCGCCTGCTGAATTGCAGCCAACTCCTCCTCCGAAGCGACGCTCTGCTCGTTCGACAAAACTGCCGGCATCTTCAACACAGCAGGGACCAACACATCGTATGCGGCATCGATACCCGCATAGCACAACGCATCGCTGACCTGTGTCAAATACTGTTTGAACGCCTCCTTATCGACGTGGGCGGCAACCTGCGACTCGCTCGACTCACAACTAATCGAGATATCGACCTTGCCACGCACCAATGCCTTTGATGCCGCATTGCGGATTTCGAACTCCGCCATACGATAAATCGGTGGCATTTTAACCGCCAAATCCAACTGCTTTGAGTTGAGCGAACGAACCTCCGCCTTAAATCGCTTTGCTCCGAGCACGACCTCCCCGCGACCGAAGCCTGTCATAGATTTCTGCATAGTAGTTATCTTTATCCGACAAAAGTACAAAAAACAAATGATTCAACAATGAATTGTTGTGATTTTAAGTGAGAAATATCCCGACCCCATCACTATGCCAAAAAAATCGGGTTGCCGACTCTTCGAACAACCCGATTTTAACGTCCTACTCTTTGAACGAGTGAATCACTACGCCCGAACGCAATTTCGGTTCAAACCACGTAGTCTTTGGCGGCATAATATTACCCGTATCGGCGATATCGATAAGTTGCTGCATAGTCACAGGATAGAGTGCAAAAGCGACCTTCATCTCGCCACTATCGACACGCTCCTGCAAAGCACCCAAGCCACGAATACCGCCCACGAAATCTATACGTTTCGATGTTCGCAAATCGCTAATGCCCAACACCTTATCGAGCACCAAATCGGACAGCACCGTAACATCCAACACACCAATAGGGTCCGCATCATTATATCGACCTTCGCGAGCTGTCAGGCTATACCAATCGCCTGCCAAATACATCGCAAAGTTGTGCAACGCAGTAGGTTTATAAATCTCCTTACCCACCTTTTCAATCTCGAAGTCCTTCTCCAATGCTGCCAAGAACTCCTCGTCGCTCAATCCGTTCAAATCCTTAACAACTCGGTTGTAGTCGATAATTCGGAGGTGCGAAGCCGGGAACGTAACAGCCAAGAAGTAGCAATACTCCTCCTCGCCCGTGTGGTTTGGATTTGCAGCCTTACGCTCGGCACCAACTCGTGCAGCAGCAGCCGTACCGTGGTGACCATCGGCCACATACAGAGCCTCAACAGCAGCAAATGCCGCAGTCAGGCTTGCAATATCTTCGTCTTGGTCGATAACCCACAACTTATGTCCGAAACCGTCGGCCGCCGTGAAGTCGTACTCCGGATCTGCGGCGATAGTTTTTGCCACAATCGCATCAATCTCTACCGAATCGGGATAGGCAAAAAATACGGGTTCGATATTTGCCTGCTGGCGACGAACGTGAATCATTCTATCCTCCTCCTTATCGGGGCGAGTGAGCTCGTGCTTCTTGATTGCACCTGCAAGGTAGTCCTCGAAGTGGCAGCACATCACGATACCATACTGCGTGCGACCATCCATAGTCTGGGCATAGACGTAGTAGCACTCCTTTGCATCCTGACGCAACCAACCCTGCTGCTGCCAATAGTCGAAGTTCTCGACAGCCTTTGCATATACCTCCTCGGAGTGTTCGTCGGCAATCGGCTCAAAATCGATTTCGGGTTTGATAATGTGCAGCAGCGAACGCTCGGTAGCCTCCTGCTTTGCCTCAACAGAGTTGAGCACATCGTAAGGACGCGAAGCAACCTCCGCAGCAAACTCCTTTGGTGGGCGAATACCCTTGAACGGCTTAATTCTTACCATAATATCTCAAACCTAATTTTACTTATTTACCTGGAAACGCACGTCGCCCTCCTTGAAGTAGGCAACAATCTGACGAGCCGCAGCCAAACCTGCGTTGATATTCGCCTCGGCAGTCTCGGCACCCATCTTCTTTGGGGTTGCAAAGTAGCACTTGCCAAACTCCGCAGCGAACTCGGCTGTCAATACTGGGGCAACATCGCTTACGTAGCGTAAATCGGCACGCTCACGCATAGCACGTTGAAGGCCCTCCTCGTCAATAACCTCCTTGCGGGCAGTATTAACCAACACTGCACCCTTTGGCATCGACATAGCCAAGTCGTAGCCGATAGACTTTATGGTCTGTGCAACCGCAGGGATGTGCAACGACAAGAAATCGGAGTTAGCATACAACTCCTCAACCGAATCGACAACACCTACACCATCGGCCTCGAAAATCGATTTATCCGTGATGAATGGGTCATAAGCGATAACCTCCATACCCAATGCACGAGCCTTGCGACCAACCAAACGACCCACGTTACCATAGGCGTGGATACCGAGTCGTTTGCCACTGATTTCGCCACCCGTACCCGGTGTAAATTGGTTACGCGAGATGTATATCATCAGCCCGATAGCGAGCTCTGCTACTGCATTGGCATTCTGTCCCGGAGTATTCATCACGACGATACCACGACGACGAGCCTCCTCGCAATCGACGTTGTCGTAACCGGCACCCGCACGTACCACGATTTTAAGATTTGGAGCTGCATCCATAACATCGGCCGTAACTTTATCGCTACGAACAATCATCGCATCGACATCACGAACAGCCTCCAAAAGTTGAGCACGCTCCGTATATTTTTCGAGCATAACAACCTCGTAGTCGCTCGACTCCAAAATCTCTTTGATACCATTCACCGCAGCTGCTGCAAATGGTTTTTCGGTTGCAATTAAAATTTTCATACCGCTAACAAGTGATGTAAAATAGGTTACTTTCTCTACCTTTCGTTCGAATGTATATGGAACAATCGTTGCCATTGTTATTTACGCTTCAATGCCTCGAACTCCTGCATACAAGCCACCAACGCCTCAACCGACTCACGTGGGCAAGCGTTGTAGCACGATGCACGGAAGCCGCCAACCAAACGGTGACCCTTGATGCCGACCATACCGCGTTCGGTAGCAAATGCCAAGAACTCGGCAGCCAACTCCTCGTTACCCTCGCTCATTACGAAGCAGATGTTCATCAACGAGCGGTCCTCCTTAACGGCTGTTGGACGGAACAACGAGTTGCGGTCGATTTCGTTATAGAGCAACTCTGCCTTCTCAACATTTCGCTTATAGAGAGCCTCGACACCACCCTGTGCCTTAATCCACTTCAAAGTCTCGTTCATTACGAAGATTGGGAATACGGGAGGGGTATTGAACATCGAGTTGTTTGTAACGTGAGTATTGACATTAACCATCGATGGCAACGGACGAACTACTCGCTGCAACATATCGTCACGAACGATGACGAATGTCACACCGGCAGGTGCCAAATTCTTTTGAGCACCACCATAGATTACCGCATACTTCGATACGTCAATCGGACGGCTCATAATATTGCTACTCATATCGGCAATAACCGGAATTGGCGAGTCGATATCGCACTTGTACTCCGTACCGTAGATTGTGTTGTTCGAGCAGATGTAGAGGTAGTCGGCATCCTCCGGAATTGTATAGTTTTTAGGGATGTAGTTGAAGTTGTTATCCTCGGACGAGGCGATAACATCAACTTCGCCATAGAGTTTTGCCTCTTTGATAGCCTTCTTTGTCCAGACACCGGTGTTGATATAGGCCGCCTTACTGCCAAGGAAGTTAGCCGGTACGTGGAAGAATTGTGTACTTGCACCACCTCCAACAAAATAGATTTGATAGTTATCCGGAACGTGCAGCAGCTCACGAATAAGCGACTGTGCCGAGGCTATAACTGCCTCAAACTCTTTGGTTCGATGCGAAATCGAAAGCAGAGAGATTCCTGTTCCGTTAAAATCAAAAATTGCCTTTGCGGCCGCCTCCAAAGCCTCTTCGGGCAACACCGAAGGACCTGCACTAAAATTATGTTTTTTCATAACTATTATGTAATTTTATCGCATACTCACGATTGAATTATGCAAATATAGATAAAAAGTTATAATATAACAACCCTCTATATGATATAAATCATATATTTTTCAACATTTTGCAACAATAACCGCACCCAACCCAAAATCGGCAGAGCCATCGGCCAAATATCTCGCCCAAAATTAGACAAGCTGCAACAAAACACAATCTGTGCGATGCAATAAATATCTCATATTTTGGAATATATGCAAAAGGGCAACCATCGTGGCTGCCCTTCAAATCGCATCAAAAACGCCCGGTTAGAAGGTTAAAACAACCTTTGGATGAGCGTTCTCTCCCGACCACATATTCTCGATAGTAAGCGGAATTTTGTTACCCTTACCAACCGTATAGACCATCGAAGTAAATGGACGCAATGGAACCAAAACGCCACGCTCACCACGACGAACATAGTAGGTAAGCGAGGTCTTGTTCGAGAGTTTAACGCATACGCCACCCTTCTTGTTCTTTCCCTGAACCTTTACATCAATCGACGCCAAGAACAGATCTTTGAGCAGCTGCTCGTCACCCGCAATATGGTTGCCACCAAATGCCAATGTACGACGCGACTGCAACGCCTCCTTCACGCTCTCCAACGTACACTCCTTTGCAAATACAAGGGTCATATTACGCATCAGCCCCTTCAAACGATAGGTTTCGGCGGTCGTGCCGTGTATATCGGTATTTGCCGAGATAAAGAACTTCTCCTCCTTTGCTCGGTCGATAATTTTAGGATAGAAGTCGCCACCGTTCATCACCTCTATACCATCAACCAAGCCCTCGCTATACGCCTTAATCTCGAACTCGGTTTTGGCTACGCTCTTACGGCTCCATCCCGGATGGTTGTGCATAATCAACGCACCCTGACTGCGAGCATTACGCATCGCTACAAACGGATCGGAATGATAAACAGCATTGTTGTCGGTCGTAAAGAGGGCGTTGTAGTGTCCAATCTTCACAGGCTCGCGAGTAATCTCCACGCCCGGAATTACCAAAATGCCGTGCTCCTTCGATGCCTCGATAGCAGCTTCGGTTGGGTATTGCAAATCGACCATAATTCCACGCTCGTCGGCAGGAGTAGTTATGATCTTGCGATTTACCGACTCGTGAGGAGTACCACCATTGTAGTTTCTCATCCACTTGTGCATCTTTGGCTCCACATTGCGATACTCGATATGCTCGGTAATGGCAAGGATATCCAGACCATCAGTCCACGCCTCGAACACACGCTGCTCGGGAGTCACCGAACCATCGGAGTAGATAGTGTGGGTGTGGAGGTCGGCCTTATAGATGTTGTATCCGTTTACTTGTGGCAGGATAATATCCTGACGCGAACGGGTTGGAATGTTAGCGACATCTGTATGGAAGGTGTCGGGATTGTACTGTGCCACAGCTGTCGATATGCAACACGCGGTGGCGATAACTGCTAAAAATCTTTTCATAATATTTGTAATTTGTGTTACTTACATCCTTTCGAATTATCTGTCAAAGAGTTCATTCAACAAACGACCCAAACGCAGACCTGCACGCAAAATCTGTTCGTTTGCCAAGTCGTTAAAATCGTTCACCCGCTGCATCGACAACACGCTCAACTCCTCTTTTGGAGTATGCTTTGGTTTAGCAGGTACCTGCTCGTAGATGGTCAGGCTACGACGTGCCGAATCCTCCAACCACTCCTCGATAGTACCCGCTGCGAGTTGCTGTTTCACAGAGTCGGGAAGGTTTGCCGCCAAGACGTTGCCATAGTCCATATAGCCCCACGAGCCGAAGCGATAACGCAACACCTGCGTATCCCAAAAGTTGTGGTAGTCCAACACCCTCCGGCCCTCCTCGAAATAGACTTGATATTTCGTATGGTGAACTTTGCGATATTTCGCACCATCGTAGTGAAGAAATTCGTTATGGCCCGGACAGTGGAAATCGCCAACCTGATGCACTATTGCATAGAGATTGAAGCGGAAAGCCGAATCGGTCAGCTTCTCGTATTGACGCAGCAGCTCAACCGACTCCTTCAAGTGGCGGATAGGTGCTCCGATTGGGCGGAATGTCTCGATATCGAAATCGCACGTGTGGCGACGATTCCACTCCTTATGTTCGCGGCGATGGTTATCCAACCACGACGAGTAATAGACTATCGAACGATTGTCGATACGCTTTTCGATATTAGCCTTTGCTCGCTCGGTAAGCTGCATCTCGGCAATATAGGCCACTGCGTTGTGGCCATCGCGCCCCCAACCCTTCGCTTCGAACGCAGCAAAGAGTGCAACCAGCAAAACGGTGAATATTGTATATCTCTTCATAACTTTTCGCGTTTCAAAGATTCAGCAACTACTTTTTAGAGGTTTTCCATATCGGCTCCGCATTCGCATCGAAGAGCGTATTGAGCAGGTGTGCCGTACGATAACCCGCCGCTGTAACACACTCGACAGCAATCGGATATATGCGGTTATTCCACAGACGGTACGCCGTCTTGTCGAATCGCACGCCGTTGCTCACAAGCCTATAAATCGAGCGATACTCCTTGGCATTGTGCACCAGCCAATCCTCCACACTTCCTGCGGTCAGAGCCTCGACCTCCTCGCGACTCTTGCGATTGAGTTGGTGGCAATACTCGCCCGCACGCCAATTAAATGTATTGGTCAGTGCCTCGCTCTCCCAAAACTTCTGATAGTCGGCACTCTTCTTCGCCTTTGGAAGATAGAACGCCGGTTTACGCTCCTCGACGGGCATATCGGCATAGACATAGTGTGTCGGACAGTGCATATCCGCCACGATATGAGCAAGGAAGCAGATTGCGGCCGCAACCTCCCCCTTGGCGTGATGTTGTCGATTTTCGATAGTCGCAATAGCACGGCTCAACCCATCGTATGCCAACGACGACGAGAGAAGTTCACACTTCGACTTCGCAACCTTCTTTATCGGCATAATGTTTCCCCGCTTGTCAATCGCGAGATGGTGCCACTTGGACGCCTCCTTATAAGGGTCATCCTGCTCGACAAACGAGTGCCAATTTGCATAGAACAGCAGATTTTTGTTTGGCAGATACTCCGCTATCGCCGCCTTGGTTTCGGGGGTGAGATTTGCATCAACTATCGCCGTTATACCTGCGTGGATATTTTGGTGCCACGCCATTACGCTCTGCCCCACGCAGAGTGCAGCAATCAATATCAATAATCTCTTCATAGTATGCTCTATTTATCGAAAATCATATTCAGCACCGCAGCCAATCGCAAGCCCGAATTCAACAGCTGCTCATTAGCAATCTCGGTCGCCTCGAAAAAGTAGTTTGTATGTGTCAGGCCTTTGCTCGAAATCACCATCTTGCGACGATTATTCTTGCCGGCAACAATCTCTCCGCCGCCCGGAATGAGTTGCATAGCCCGCTCGGTAGATTTCAGACTCTCCTTGAACCAATCTGCCGGAGTACCCTGCTGACGACGAGCAACCTCCTCGGGCGACAACGTATCGAGCATCAGTGCATAATCCTTTGACGAAAATCCGGGTTGGGCGATGTCAATCATCACACCATCCCACAGTTTGTGGAAGCTGGTCGATTTTCTGCCTCGTATTCGCAAATCGACTCCGTGTGTCTTCGGGAAGTCGATATGTACGGGGCAGTGCATATCGCCAATCATATGTGCCAGAAAGCGGATATTCACATTGACCAACGAATCGGGTGCAGAGCGGAAGTCGCTCAACTCCTCGATAATTCGCTCAATAGCCGAGAGCGATGCAGGTGGCAGCGGATTGCCATCCTTATCGTGACGCAGGTCGTCGGTCCAATAATCGACGTGCCAGCCGTGTGTAACATCGAACGGAGGCTCCGAGCGGTTGTAATCCATCCACGCAGCATAATAGGTAATCGAGCGATGGTTGATATAGTTGCCGATATTCGCCTTGGCACGTTCGGTCAGATGTCGCTCGGCAATATAGGTCACCGTAGCGTGGTTGCGACCACCCCACGCCAATGCCTCGCAAGGCAACAATATCAGGCAGAGCAGAGCAAGCAACAGCGTATTTTTCATAACGTTTCGGGTTTGCGTTTTACATTTTGCACCTACAAAGATATAATATTTTGCCGAAAGTTGAAAAATATTCGCCCTTTTGCAGACAAAAAAAAGATTGTCAACCCTTGCGGATTGACAATCTCAACTATTCGAAACGCCAAAACTTATGCGAGCGGTGTTACACTTACATAAGACTTGCCCGATGCCTTCTTTGTGAAGACAACTGTTCCGTTTACCAAAGCGAACAAAGTGTGGTCTTTACCCATACCTACGTTTTCGCCCGGATTGTGTACAGTACCGCGCTGACGAACGATAATGTTGCCTGCCTTCGCTACCTGACCACCATAGAGCTTTACACCGAGTCGTTTGCTTTCTGACTCACGGCCGTTCTTCGAACTACCAACACCTTTTTTGTGTGCCATACTTTTTAACGATTTTTAGGTTATGCAACAATCTCTTCAACTACAATCTGCGACAGATACTGACGGTGACCGTTGCATTTTTGATAACCGGTTCTGCGCTTCTTCTTGAACACCAAAACCTTGTCGTCTTTGAGGTGTTTAAGAATCTTACATTTCACTGTGGCACCTTTTACAACAGGTGTGCCAACTTTAACCTGACCGCCGTTCTCTACGAGCAGGACTTTGTCGAAGCTCACCGACGAATCAACTTCGCCTTCAAGACGGTGAACATAGAGCTTTCGACCCTTTTCAGCCTTAAACTGCTGACCTGCAATCTCTACTATAACAAACATTTATAAAATAATTTAATGTGTTTTTACACAATTTGCCCGCAAAGATAAGTATAATTTTCCATTCCCACAACAGGTTTGTGAAAATTTTTACCTTTACTTTAACAACAGCCACTATTGCCGACTACTCGATATAGTATTTATGCAGAGTCTGACCGCCGTATAATTTTGCTTTTAAATGAATTTGTACTATTTTTTGTATTACGCAGTATATGTTACATATTTACTCAAAGTCATAGCCAACGATGTAATCTGCATAGTCTTTCCAATATTTGGCACTTTTATATGCATTTACCGATTCGGTCGGAACATAAATTTTACGACCAACTGCGTTGTCATCGAACACTTTAGTTTCAATCGTTGGCGGGATTGTCGGTTTGCAATATACACTTTGCAGCAAATCACAATCGTAGAATGCTCCGCGTTCAATTGAAGTAACGCTTTTGGGGATTGTGACTGACATCAGATAGCCGCAATTGTATAGAATATAGCTATATATTTTCGTAACGCCTTCTGGAATAGTAAAGTTTTCCATATTTTTCGGTGCAACGGCCTTCAAAACATTATCTTCAATTAAACATTTACCATCAGCTGTCGCAAATCTTCCCGAGAACGACTCTAACCAACCCTCTCTTTCAAACCCTCTATATAAATAGCGTTCAATTGTTGTCACTGTGTTTGGAATTTTATATGTCGAAATATTTCCTGTAGCAATCGAAACAAGTTTTCCATCAATTATCAGAGCTCGGTTATCAGAGGTTGTATATTTACCGGTCATTCGTTCCAATGAAGCACAACCGAATGTTGGACCATAACCAACCGAATAATCTCCATCCGGAAATTTGATTGACTTCACATTACGACTGTATGCAAAAACCAGTTCTCCAATAGTTTTTACACTATTTGGGATAGAAATATCTTCCAACACAAAGCACTCAGATAAAGCTCTTGTACCTATTTCCACGACACTATTAGGGATAGAAATACTTTTCAATGTGGCATAATGCCAAAACGCACCTTGTCCTATTTTAGTTATATCTTTACCAAATGTCACACTTGTAAAGCGTGATCCATACAACCAACTGGAAACCTCAGATGTTCGATAGTTGACATCTTTCTCTATAACTTTACTATTGATCGTCAAATTCCCCGAACACGATTGAAACACATTGTTTCCAATTTTTACCACACTATTTGGTATTGAGATACTTTTTAAGGCATAGCAATAACCAAACGCACCATCTTCAATCGCAGCAACGCTATCAGGAATTGTAATATATTCAAGTTGCGTACAAGAATTAAATGCATCTTTGGGTATTACCGACACCATCTTAAAATAGGCAAATTCTTTGAACGATTTTATAACAGAGTGTTTAAACACCGATCCAATATCAGCAACAGAAGCCGCCTCGTCATAGGTCAAGTATCCATCTCTATTTTCATCCCAATAGGCAAGACACAGCTCTTTTGTTGTTTTATCTTCAAATGCGATAACACTCTCGGGGACTGGTTTATCACTAAAACTTTTAACCCTTTTGCACGTTCCCGAAACTAACCAATTGGATTCTATTTCTATAGTATTACTATCAACGACATCTAATACAGCACTCTTTATACCTTGAACAAAGAGTGCGTTGCCAATCAATTCATATTCGTGATACTGCTCTAACGTCCATTCAGCATCTCCGTACACATATCCGTTTCTGTAACTAACAGCCTTATCTGCTTCGTAATACTCAATATGATCGTCTGTAATGGTCCAATAGTACCTTATATTATCAGGGGATTCAACATTAACCCATACTCCCGCAATATCAACACCATTTAACATCACTTTTCCATAATTTCCGCCGAGTTCATCTTTTTCACAACCGACAAACAATAACATAGAGGCAATCACACACCCTATTAAAAATAGTTTCTTCATAACAGTAAGTATTAAATTTTGTTTATAATGTTTGCTCTGTTATGACAATAAAGAAAGTGTGAGGAAACACTATTCGCTTATTTACAAAGAGGTTCTGACAAAACCTTGAAGAGAATAAACGATGCAATACCCCACACTTGGATAGTATGGGATACGCACCAAAAGTGCATAGTCGCATAACTACACAAGAAATGAGTGCTATTCGTTGTCCTCTCTTCTTTGAAACTGTCAGATTTCTTTGTAAGGACTGCGAAAACACTTTCAATATGTCTGTAATCTTAACGATTACCGTTGCAAATATAAAAATATTTTCACAAACGAACAACACCCGATGGAGCATCGTATCGGGGAAAATATTAAATTATTAACATCGATCGGAAAGCGACTGCAAACAAAAAAAATCGGGTGTATGCGTAACACATACACCCGACAAAACAAAAGTCGTTCTACTTCTCGGTGATTACGTCGTAGAAATCGGTCGTAACCCACGTAAAGCCGAGTTCGCCAGCCAAGCGATAGAGGTATGGCGTATTGACCATCCAGAGGAATGTCTCTATGCCGTTAGCACGGAACTCGTCAATCCACTCGGTGTGGTTCAAAATCACGTTGATATTATACGAAACCGCGTGATAACCCTTCGCCTTAACCTCCGCAGGGGTAAGCGAGTGGTGCAACGAACTCGAATTGAGCACAACCCTCATCGCAGGCTCCTGACGCAGAACCTCGTCCAGAACATCACTCTTGAAGGAGAGCATATACATCTGCTCCATCATACCCAACTCGCGAATAACCTCCAAGCACTTTGCAATAAGTTCAGCATCGCGTCCGCACTTATCTGCCTTTAATTCGAGCAACTGTTTGATTTCGGGACTCTTTTTTGCCTGTTCGAGCCACTCTCTTAAAGTAGGTATCTGATGACCGAAAGGCAATCTGTGGGCACGAATCTCATCGAACGTGCTACCCTGACACGTCAAACCCTCGGCAATTTTATTGTCGTGATGGATAACCAACTGACCATCGACCGTCAGATGCACATCGAACTCGCAACCGTCGGCACCCACCTCTTGCACACGACGAAGTGCATCGAGCGTATTTTCGTCGGTCGTAAATGCACAACCCGTACTCGCATTGCCTCGATGTGCGAGAATCTTCACCTGATGAGCAGGGGCTGTTGTACACGCAGCAAACAGAGTTGCAGCAACAGCCAAAACAATCAAAATCTTTTTCATACGCTATCGGTGTGTCGGAAGGTTAAACACTGTACGTATCTCCTGCACCGACTCCGGAGTCATACCCTCCGCAGTAAAGCCGAAGTTCTTTGCCGTCATATAGATATTGGCAGCCTTATTCAGCACATCGGTTTGGTCGAAAGCCTCCATCATATCGGGTCCAACCGCCACGGTGCCGTGCTTCTCCCACAACACCACGTCGTAACGCTTAATCTGTTCGAGTGTAGCATCGGCAAGTTCCACCGACGATGGCAAAGCATACGGAACAACGCCTATACCGAGCGGAGCAAATGCCAACGTCTCAGGAATCATCGACCAAAGAATCT
>JAZRCC010000152.1:0-7602 GCA_045635405.1 Alistipes sp. | reverse complement strand
CCCCCAACTCCTTGGCCCACAGAACGACATGGCTACGATCCGACTTGATGATGTCTTTACAACGGGTGCGACCATCGTTTCGTGTGCCGAAGCGATTATCGAGGCCTGCGAGGGCGATGTACGCATCAGTATTGCAACGCTTGCCATTTCGAGCAACGCATTCTCCAACGAGTAGCAGCAAGTTTTCGCAAAAAACTTTCAACACATATCAACATCTGCCCTTGCAACGAAATTGCCATCTATCCCCTTTTCAGCGGTGGGTAACTCCGATGTTGAACTTTGTGAACACCTTTTTTAACAACAATCGACGAAGAGCCCTCGATAAAAGTTTGGTAAATGCAATAAAAAGTTCTACTTTTGCTAACAGAAAAACGCATATTACCAAATTGCAGTATGGCAAAAGATTTTCAACCATCACAACACAATAGAGAGGCCTTTGCGGCACTCGCTCCCGAAGCGGCCGAGATAGCCAACATTCCGCCACAAGCCATCGAATTGGAGGAGGCGGTATTGGGTGCTCTTATGCTCGAAGCCAACTCGATTATCACGGTACAGGAGTATCTGACCGAGGATTCGTTCTACAAGGAGGAGCATCGCACAATTTTCCGTGCCATAAACTCGCTGTCGCAAGAGGAGAAACCTATTGATATTTACACTGTTACGGAGCGTCTTAAATCGCGTCGCGAATTGACAAAGGTCGGCGGAGCGGTCTATCTTGCACAACTCACACAGAAGGTCGGTGCTGCCGCAAATATCGAATTTCACGCCCGCATCATCGCCCAAAAGTATGTGCAGCGTTCGCTCATCACGTCGGCAGTCGAGATTCAACGCCGTTCGTACGACAACTCGGTGGACGTAAACGACCTTATCGGATTTGCCGAGCAGGAGGTGCTCAAAATCACCGAGACCCACGTAAAACGCTCGGTGCAGAACTCGTCGAGCATTCTCAAAAGGACTCTCGACCAAATTGAACAGGCCGGCAAGAACGACTCGGCTTATAGCGGAGTATGTTCGGGATTTGCCGCACTCGACAACGTCACCCTCGGCTGGCAACCATCCGACCTTATCATCGTCGCAGCACGTCCTTCGATGGGTAAGACGGCGTTCGTGTTGTCGATGGCTCGCAATATGGCGGTAAACTACTCTGTGCCTGTTGCCTTCTTCTCGTTGGAGATGTCCTCGATACAGCTGATGACCCGTCTTATCGTTGCCGAATCGGGACTCGACAGCAAAAAAATTCGTAGCGGAAAACTCTCGGCAGAGGATTGGCAACGACTCCATATCGCAACCAAACCGCTCGGTGCTGCACCGCTCTATATCGACGATACACCGGCCCTTTCGGTCTTTGAATTCCGTTCCAAGGCTCGACGTCTGCACCACCAGGGTGTGCGTATGATTATTGTCGATTACCTCCAATTGATGACCCTCGGCACACAGTCGAGCAACGGAAATCGAGAGCAGGAGGTAGCACACATCTCGCGAACACTCAAAGCCATTGCAAAGGAGTTGAACGTGCCAATTATTGCACTTTCGCAGTTGAGCCGTGCAACAGAGGCTCGTGGCGGAACAAAACGTCCACAGTTGAGCGACCTTCGTGAGTCGGGTGCCATCGAGCAGGATGCTGACGTTGTAGCATTTATTCACCGTCCCGAGTACTACGGATTCCTCACGGGCGAGAATCAGGAGTCAACCGCAGGTGTTGCCGAGATTATCCTCGCCAAGCACCGTAATGGTGAGGTTACCGACGTCAAACTGAAATTTATCAATTCGCAGGCTCGATTTACGGACCTCGACACCATAACCGTTTCACAACCTACGACGGGCGAGACCTACAACGAAGTCGGCTCATTCGGCATCGATGGTCAAATGCCTAATGCCGGCTCGGCACTGACAGCGATGAATGGTGCACAAGAGTTTAGCCAATTTGGCTCAACACCCGACGATTTTAAGCCGTTTTAACAGAGCCTAAAAACACCGTTTGCAATGTTCGTAAAGTGTCACGCAGGAGCGATTGTCGGAATCAACGCCGTTGATGTCACCGTCGAGGTCGATGTCACGGGCAAGGGTTTGGGCCTATACTTGGTAGGTCTGCCCGACAATGCCATCAAAGAGAGCGAGCAGCGTATTCGCTCGGCATTCAACAATGCCGGACGCAATATGCCGGCTTTCAAGATTGTGGTCAATCTCGCACCTGCTGACCTACGCAAAGAGGGGTCGGGATTTGACCTTCCGATTGCGGTCGGAATATTAGCTGCAACGGGGCAGATTTTGGACACAATGCTCTCCGAGACGATGTTCGTTGGCGAGTTATCGCTCGACGGCACCATAAAGTCGGTGAGGGGAGTCTTGCCGCTGGCCGTAATGGCAAAAGAGCAGGGTCTGCGTCGCATTGTCGTAAGCAACGAAAATGCCGCCGAGGCTGCCGTAGTCGATGGTATCGATGTTATCGCAGTCACCCATTTGAGCGATGTTATAAGCCTGCTTAATGGCGAAATCAACTTCACGCCCATTGCACCATCCTCCGAAGATGCCGACCACCTGACCGAGCAGCCTTTCGCCGAGGATTTTGCCGATGTTCGTGGACAGCAACACGTCAAACGAGCGTTGGAGATTGCCGCAGCAGGAGGTCACAACGTGCTGATGATTGGAGCACCAGGCTCGGGCAAGACTATGCTTGCACGTCGTCTGCCAACCATCCTGCCGCCGATGACTTTGGACGAGGCGGTGGAGTGTACGAAAATTCACTCCGTAGCCGGCAAACTCGGTACAACCGTAGGGCTTATGACACAACGTCCGTTTCGAGCACCGCACCACCTTACGTCACAAGTCGCATTGGTTGGCGGAGGTCAATCGCCACAACCAGGTGAGGCGAGCCTTGCCCACAACGGAATACTATTTTTGGATGAACTACCCGAATTTGGTCGCAACGTATTGGAGGTTTTGCGACAACCTCTGGAGGATAAGTTCATCACCGTATCGCGTGCCAAATATACGGTCGAATACCCCGCCAATTTCACGCTGGTAGCAGCAATGAACCCTTGTCCGTGCGGTTTTCACAACCACCCGACCAAGGAGTGTTCGTGTATGCCATCGGCAATACACCGCTACTTTGGACGCATTTCGGGTCCTCTGCTCGACCGTATCGATATGCACATCGAGGTCTCTCCCGTTCCTATTAGCGATATGACCTCGACAAAAGAGGAGGAGAGCAGTCGCACCATTCGTGAAAGAGTCATCCGAGCCCGACAACGCCAAGAGCAGCGTTTCAAGGGGACAAATATCCACTCCAACTCGATGATGAACAGCCGAATGTTGCGTACGTTCTGCGAATTGGAGCCAGCCGTTCGCACTCTGTTGGAGCGTGCTATGGAGCGACTAAATCTCTCGGCACGAGCCTACGACCGCATCATAAAGGTCGCCCGTACCATTGCCGATTTGGAGGCGAGCGAGCAGATTACGGCTGCCCATATTGCCGAGGCTATCGGCTATCGTTCGCTCGATAGAAACGCCCACTTATAGCATTCGTCGCAAATAGGCTTTTCAGCGACATTTCCCCCATATTTTCGAGGGAGCAAAACAAAGTTTTGCAAATATTTGTCAAATTTCCCGATTTACGCCTGAAATACTTTTGAATTTCGGATATTATTCGCTACTTTTGTAGCATATTCGGATTAGTCATTTCAACAATGAAGCGTATTATACTTTCAGGCGGAGGAACAGGCGGACACATCTACCCTGCAATCGCAGTTGCAGAGGCTTTGGTGCGACGTTTTGGCGACGACGTAGAGATTCTTTTTGTGGGTGCGGAGGGCAAGATGGAGATGACCACCGTACCAAAGGCTGGTTTTCGCATTATGGGCGTACCGATTGTCGGTCTGCAACGCCGTTTCGCACTATCGAACTTCACACTGCCATTCAAGGTGTGGAGGAGTTTTCGTCGTGCACGTTCAATCATCAAGGGTTTTCAGCCCGACGTGGTCGTAGGCTTTGGCGGCTATGCAAGTGCCCCGATTTTGTGGGCTGCACAACGCTGTGGTGTGCCTACCATAATTCAGGAGCAGAACTCCTATGCCGGTCTTGCAAACAAACTTGTGGGCAAGGGGGCAAAGTGCGTCTGCACCGCCTATGACAATATGGAGTGTTTCTTCGACAGTTCGAAAATCGTCAAGACGGGCAACCCTCTACGCTCGAATATTTCAAGCGAAGAGGTCTCTCGCAGAGAGGCTCTCGACCACTTTGGCTTCAACGACAAGTTGCCCGTGCTGCTTGTTGTGGGTGGCTCGCTCGGTACCCGAACATTCAACAATATGATGAAGTCGTGGGTAATGACACTCAACGGCGAAGCTCCCGTGCAGGTGATATGGCAGACCGGTCGTTACTACGAGAACGAGATGAAGAGTTTTCTGCAAACCTACCCTACCGCAAATATCTGGCAGGGGGCATATATCGACCGAATGGACTACGCCTATGCTGCTGCCGACGTGGTAATCTCACGCAGCGGTGCCTGCTCGGTATCGGAGTTGCAACTCTCGGCAAAGCCTGTGGTATTCATTCCTTCGCCAAATGTTGCCGAGGACCATCAAACTAAAAATGCGATGGCATTGGTCGATAAACACGCAGCATTTATGGTTGCCGACAAGGAGGCTCTCGACTGCGGTATCTCCACCGCATTGCGACTTATCGAGTCACCAAACGACAAGACAATGCTCTCTCGCAATATCGCCAAGTTGGCTATCCCCGACTCGGCAGAGCGTGTTGTAGAGCAGATTGCAAAACTTTGCAAAGAGTAACCCAAATATGAAGAGTATCAACAACGCAAAATACGTATATTTTGTCGGTATCGGAGGTATCGGTATGAGTGCCATTGCCCGATACTTTATGCACGAAGGTCTGTCGGTTGCTGGCTACGACCGCACCCCGACACCGCTCACCAAAGCCCTCGAAAGCGAAGGTGCTGCAATACACTATGAGGATGACATAACGCTGATTCCCGAGCCGTTCAAAAATCGGGAGCAGACGTTGGTTATCTACACCCCTGCCATTGCCGACGAGCATAGCGAACTCTCGATGTTCCGTCGTGAGGGATTCCACTGCATCAAGCGTTCGCAGTGCCTTGGTGTTTTGGCTGCAAACAAGTATGTTATGGCTGTCAGCGGCACACACGGCAAGACATCGACATCGACACTTACCGCTTGGCTGAACAGCAGAGTGTGCGGCGAGGGTTGTGCATTTTTGGGCGGAATATCCAAAAACTTCGGCTCAAATCTCGTATTGGGCGAGGGACGACGTTTGACGGTCGAGGCTGACGAATTTGACCGTTCGTTCCTGCAACTCTACCCCGATGCAGCCATCGTGACATCGGCAGATGCCGACCACCTCGACATATACGGAACACACGAGGCTGTCAAAGAGGCCTTCTCGCAATTTGTCGGACAAATCAAACTGGGTGGTGCATTGTGCATCAAGGAGGGTGTCGATATTGCACTGCCAAATCCCGATATCACCATATATCGCTACTCGATTGACAAGGGCGATTTCCACGCCGAGAACATCGCACAATTGGAGGGCGGATACTACCAATTCGACATCGTCACACCCGACAAAGTATTCAAAGAGTGCCGACTCGGCATACCTTGCCGCATCAATATCGAGAATGCTGTTGCTGCGGTTGCCCTGTTGTGGATTGCCTCGAAAGCGGAACAGAAGCCGATAGATGAGGAGTTGCTCCGCACAGCATTGGCCGAGTTTTCGGGCGTAAAACGTCGCTTCGAGTTCTATGTCAATACATCGAAGCAGGTCTATATGGACGACTACGCACACCACCCTCGCGAGTTGAGTGCTACCCTCTCGTCCGTAAAGCAGATGTTCGCCAACCGACACATCACCGCCATATTCCAGCCGCACCTCTATACCCGAACTCGCGACCTGTACGCAGAGTTTGCAGAAGCACTGTCGATTGCCGACGAGGTGATTTTGTTGCCGATATACCCTGCTCGCGAGGAGCCTATCGAGGGTATAACTTCGGAGATTATAGCCGAGCGGCTCACGGTGCCATATCGCATTGTCGAGCGTGAAGCGTTGTGCGATGCGTTGGAGCAGATGACGACCGACGTGGTTATCACATTCGGTGCAGGAAATATTGATGCATACTGCGATGCAATAGCAGAACAACTAAAAAAACGTGGTTAAGCAGTGGTAAAACGTATAGCAAGCATACTACTCTACGTTGCGATATGGGGTATAATCGTCGCCTATATCGTACAAGCCTCTATGCTTGTTACGCACCACCGCCAGCACCAAACCATCGAGCACGTCAATATCAACATTGTCGATAGCACCGGCTCGGGACAACTCATCACCTCGAAGCGAGTCCGCGAACACCTTATTGCCGAGGGCATAGGTACAATGGGTGTATTGATTGACAGCGTCGATGTGCGTGCCATTCGAAATATGATTATCCGCAACGGCTTTGTCGATAATGTCGATGTTTATGCCTCGTACAGCGGCATACTGCACATCAACATCAGCCAACGCAAACCGCTATTCAGGCTGATGACCAACCGACACAACGCCTACGTTACGCACGACGGGTTTATCTTTGGCTCGCCCGAACAATCATCGCTTTATGTGCCTGTCGTAACGGGTCAATACAATCCACCATTCGGCAAAAATTTCGAGGGCACCACGGCAATGGCTCGGGATATTATCCGTAAGCAATACAACGACCCGATACGTCTGCTCGCTCAACGTCTTACCCCAATCAAGGCTCAAAGGCGTCATTGGCAGGAGCGTCGTCGAGAGATTCGCGACAGCTCGATAGGTCGTCGCTGGTTTGGCAATAAGGCGGCATACGCAGCAAAGCAGAAGGCGTGGCGGGCAGAACGCAAACGACTGCTACGTTATTGCGACGGTATGTTGCGTGATTGCCAACGTGCCAAAGAGCAGGTCGAAAAGCAACAACGTGCGGTCGCATTACGAGGCAAAGCTATGGAGCAACGCCTCGACGACTTTATGCGTTTGATAAAGTTGGTCGAGACTATCAGTAACCACGACTTTTGGGCAGCCGAGGTGGTGCAAATCGACATTACGGAGAACTCGCTTGGCAGAATATGTGTCGAGCTTGTACCTCGTAGTGGCAACCACCGAATAATCTTTGGCGAGCTGCAAAACGAAGCAGCAAAGTTGGAGCGACTACACAACTTCTACCACACGGTGCTCGGCACGGTTGGGTGGCAACACTATGCGTCGATTGACGTAAGTTACAGCGATAGAGTGATTTGTAAAAATATAGAAGATTAACGATATAGATGGAAAGAAAAAATTATTTTGTTGGAGTGGACATCGGCACCTCCAATATCACAATGGTCGTAGGTATCTTGCAGAAGAATAACCTCATCGACATTGTTGCGTCGTCGATTCAGGAGTCCAAACTTGGAGTTATCAACGGACGAATTAACAATGTCGAGATTATCGGCTCGGCAATTTTAGCAGCCAAGAAGGAGCTGGAAGAGAGTATGAAACTCCGTATTACGGAGGCCTACGTTGGTGTATCGAACGAGAAGGTGCGCTGTGCTACCATATCCGACTTTGTGAAGGTTCGTG
>JAZRCC010000151.1:0-1631 GCA_045635405.1 Alistipes sp. | reverse complement strand
ACAGCGTAAGAGTACCGTAATCTACAATCCGAAGTGGATGAAGGGTATCGTCGGTATCGTAGCATCGCGACTTATCGAGACCTACTACCGTCCGACGGTGGTGCTGACTATGAGCAACGGCTTCGTTACGGGCTCGGCACGTTCGATTCCGGGATTTGACCTCTATCAGGCGGTTGAGTCGTGCAGCGACCTACTCGAAAACTTCGGCGGACATATGTATGCGGCGGGTCTGACTATGCGTCCCGAAAATGTCGAGGCCTTCACGCAGCGTTTCAACGACTTTGTCGAGGCGAATATCGACCCCGATATCCTCGTGCCACAGGTCGAGATTGACCTTGCGTTGGACTTTGCCGATATCACACAGTCGTTCCACAACGATTTGTACCGCTTCCAACCTTTCGGACCGGGCAACGCATCGCCCGTATTCGTGACCTATGCAGCGGTCAATGCCGGTGAGCCTCGCGATGTGAAGTTGGTGGGACCCGAACGCGAACACTTGCGTATGGATTTGACACAGACATCGAAGCCAAACGTGTCGATTCAGACCATCGCATTCCAGCAACCATCGCACTACGATTGGATTCGCAGCGGCAGACCTATCGACATCTGCTACCAGATTGTCGAGAATCACTACCGTGGCAGCGTGACAACACAGTTGCGAATTAAGGATATCAAGCGAAATACAAAATAGCGTAGCGGGGGGGGGCAATACTCCCCACGGCAAAAAAGAGTAGAAAAGTAACACAAAAACACATAGAAAAATGGCTGAATTTATCTATCAGGAGCCGCTCCCAATCGAGCGTGACAACACAGAGTACCGCCTTTTGACCAAAGATTATGTAAAGGTCGTAGAGTGCGACGGACGCAAAATTTTGAAGGTTGACCCAAAGGGTCTCGAAGTGCTTGCCGAGGAGGCTTATCGCGATGTATCGTTCTATCTGCGTGCAGCCCACTTGCAGAAGCTCCGCAACATCTTGGAGGATAGCGAGGCTACCGACAACGACAAGTTTGTTGCCTACACAATGTTGATGAACCAATGCGTAGCAGCCGAGGGCGAACTCCCAACGTGTCAGGATACGGGTACGGCAATATGCGTTGCCCACAAGGGTGAGGATGTGTGGACCGGTGCCAACGATGCCGAGCACATCACACGCGGTGTATATGAGACCTACAAGAATTGCAACCTCCGCTCCTCGCAGGTTGTGCCTATCACGATGACCGACGAGCACAACTCCGGCTCGAACCTCCCTGCACAAATCGACATCTATGCAGGTCATCCGGGTATGGAGTATGAGTTCCTGTTCATCACCAAGGGTGGTGGCTCTGCCAACAAGACCTTCCTCTATCAGCAGACCAAGGCGTTGTTGAACGACGCATCGCTCGAAAAGTTCTTCAAGGAGCATATCAAGGATTTGGGTACTTCGGCTTGTCCTCCATACCACTTGGCAGTCTGCATCGGCGGAACATCTGCCGAGATGTGTTTGGCAACCGTAAAGAAGGCTGCGGCGGGCTATCTCGACGAGCTCCCAACATCGGGTAACGAGGGTGGCCGCTGCTTCCGCGATTTGGAGTGGGAGGCTCGTATCCAGAAGATTTGTCAGGAGATGGGCGTAGGTGCTCAATTCGGTGGC
>JAZRCC010000150.1:0-1509 GCA_045635405.1 Alistipes sp. | reverse complement strand
CTGCTCGAACTCACGCATACGGAAGATGAACTGACGAGCTACAATCTCGTTACGGAACGCCTTACCGATCTGTGCGATACCGAAAGGAAGTTTCATACGACCTGTCTTCTGCACATTGAGGTAGTTTACGAAGATACCCTGTGCAGTCTCGGGACGAAGGTAGATTGTGTTTGCGCCCTCAGCCGTAGAACCCATCTGTGTAGAGAACATAAGGTTGAACTGACGAACATCTGTCCAGTTGCGAGTACCAGAGATGGGGCAAACAATCTCACAATCGAGGATAATCTGCTTCAACTCCTCGAGGTTGTTATCGTTAAGTGCATTTGCAACACGCTCGTGTACCGCATCACGCTTTGCAGCGATGTCCAATACACGGGGTGATGTCGCACGATACTGAGCCTCGTCGAAAGCCTCGCCGAATCGCTTCTTTGCCTTGTCAACCTCCTTCTGAATCTTCTCGTCCTGCTTAGCCATCCAACCCTCGATGAGAACGTCGGCACGGTAACGCTTCTTAGAATCCTTGTTGTCGATAAGGGGGTCGTTGAACGCTGCTACGTGACCTGAAGCCTCCCAAGTGCGGGGATGCATAAAGATTGCAGCATCGATACCAACGATATTCTCATTGAGCTTAACCATAGAATCCCACCAATAACGCTTGATGTTATTCTTCAACTCAACACCATTCTGACCATAATCATAAACGGCACCAAGACCATCATAAATCTCGCTCGAAGGGAAGATAAAACCATACTCCTTGCAGTGAGCGACCAACTTCTTAAACAACTCCTCCTGTGTCATATCTTTTCTATTTTTTTGTGATTTCTTATTCTATCTTGCAAAGATAATTATTTTCCGTAAAATGTACTCTATTTTGTTGACTTTTATCGTAGATAAAAAATGCCAAGGCATATACCTCGGCATTTTGTCTCTGTTTTCCTATAAAATTCCCTCCCTGTGGAACGAGAAATTTCCCTCTCGGGAGATAATCACGTGGTCTAAAAGACGGATATCAAATAGTGCAGCGGCACTCTTAACCTTTTTTGTCAGCTCCTTATCTGCGGTGCTTGGCTCGGGCGAACCCGATGGGTGATTGTGCACCATTATAAGCTGAGTTGCAAGTAATTCCAGCGCACGCTTGATTATCAGGCGGTGGTCAACAACGGTAGCCTGCACTCCGCCTTGACTTAGGCGTTGGCGCTCGATAAGTCTGTTTGACGATGTGAGGTAGAGTACCCAGCACTCCTCGTGTTGCATACCATCGAAGATCGGTCGCATCAGTTGCGCTACGTCGGCATCGTTTCTTACATACTCAACATCGTTTGTTGAGGCTTGAGCTATGCGACGACCAAACTCTGCCGCTACGATAAGTCTCTCGGCACGACGCAGACCTATGCCTTCGCTCATACGCAGACGACTTAACTCACAACGTGCCACGCCCGTGAGCGAGCCGTGTGTTGCGAGCAGAGTCTCTGCGACACTTAGCGGGTTACGTTGGTCGCTATTTGACTC
>JAZRCC010000149.1:0-5435 GCA_045635405.1 Alistipes sp. | reverse complement strand
TTTAGCCATTAGCCATTGGCTTTTTTTGATAGGGAGATTAGGGAATTTAGGGAGTTTAAGGAGAGCGACCAAAGCAAAAAACAAATAAAGCCCCTAACGACCCTATCGGTTTGTGGCATTATGCCACAAACCGTTGCTGCGGACCGCAGCAAAAAAGAACAAAAAACACCAAACGATATGAAGAGATTTTCACTACTTGTAGTGCTTTGCACACTGATTTTTGGTAACGAGGCATTGGCTACCGACCAGCGTAGTTGGAGTGTTACGGCCCGCACGGTGATGGCGGACCACGAACAGACCCGCCACAAGTGGGCAACTGCGACCAATGCCGACCTTACGGAGGCGTGCAATACGGCTCTGATGCTGCTCACGCAATCGACTATGCAGCTTGTGGCGAGTTCGGAGACCAAGTTGAGCAATCAGCAGGCTGCGGGTGGTGCATCGTCGAGCATATCGACCGAGGTGAAGATGAAGAGCCTGGCGAATAACATCTATCTCGAAAATGTGAAACGCGAGATAAGGCTCACTGAAAACAATGAGTATCAGGTGCTTTACTATATGAAGGTCGAGGATTGGGCCCACCGCTACGACCGCCTTCGTGAGCGAATCGAGGAGTATATCTCGACAGCCTCTGTGAGTTACAACCCCGAGGATAGGCTCCGCTACTATTCGTGGGCGAAACTCTTGTTGGACACCTATCCCGACGATGATATCACTATCGAGGGAGTACCTGCCCGTACGGCTCTGTTGTCGCTTATCCGCGAGGTGTTGGACAATATCGAGGTCGAGGTGGTCGATATCCGCCACGACAAGGAGAGCGAACACTTCCCATATCAGGTCTCGTTGGCATTTACCTATGACGAGAAGCCCCTCTCGAATATCACCTTCGACTATCACGATGGCTCGGCAATGGTGTGTGGCGAGTCGATAAAGGATGGTCGAGGAATGATTGCGATGAAGCGACTCGACGACGATATCGAGATACGTATCGACTGTGCCTCGAAGGATATCGCCCGCCAAAGCGAGCCGATGGTCTATGCCCTGCTCGAACAGACCCCGATTTTCGATGGCAGCATCAAGCAGATTGAGAGCCGTCCGAAGGGTGTGAAGGTGTCGCGTACCGAGATTTTGAGCGATACGGCAGCCCCATCGAAGGCCCTTGCCGAGCAGATTGCATTGGAGAAGGCACAGGAGAAGGAGTTTTATCCAATTAAGCCGATGGAGGAGGACTCGTCGCCATATCTTGCGATTGTGAACCGCATCACCGCATCGTTTATGAAGCACTCGACCGACGATATTAGCCCACTATTTACACCGGCTGCGTGGGCGGACTACCGCCGTATCGTCAAGGAGGGTAACCCGGTGGCTATGCGTGTTCCGCAGTGGGAGTTTATCAAGCACGACTCGCTGGTGTTGTGCCGTGCTATACCGCTGAAACTCAAATTCAAAGGCAATAAGTCGTTTGTCGAGGATGTAGTATTCCGCATCCACTCCCGCACCCACAAAATCGAGTCGGTGGCCTACAAACTTGCGTTGGAGACCGAGACCGTGATTATGAACAAACGCTGGGATGACCGTGCAAGGTTGGCTCTGCTGACCTTCTTGGAGGACTATCGCACGGCATACTGTCTGCGTAACTTTACGTATATCAGCAAGGTATTCGCCAAAGATGCCTATATCGTCGTGGGCCGTGTGCTGCAAAAGAGCAAGCGAAAATATGCCGACAAACAGGACTTGGTGGTCGATGGTCGTGCCGTCTATACGCAACTCTCGGCAGAGGAGTATCTCCGCAATCTCTCGCAGAGCTTCAAGGCGAAGGAGTTTATCAACGTACGCTTTGCGGAGTGTACCACCGAGAAGGGCTACGAGTCGAAAGAGGGTATCTATGCGGTGCAGCTGCGACAGTTCTACTACTCGAACAACTACTCTGACGAGGGTATCCTGACGCTGGCTATCGATATGAAGGAGGAGGCACACCCGCTGGTGCGTATCCGTGTGTGGCAACAGGAACGCGATTTGAGCTATACGGTCGATGATATGATTTCGAGCACCGTCTCAACCGCTACGGGTATCAATGCAAGGTAGTTAGTTTTGCCGCTCTGCGGCGGTCGGCTTTGCCGAAAAAGGTTGTTAAGGGTGGTTAAAGGTTGTTAAGGGTTCTCCGCCGCCGACCTTACTCGACCTTAAAAACTCGGCGGCACCTTTCACAGACCCCCCCCGCTTCGCTCGTCCCCCTAACTTCGGGGGACAATATTTTTTTTGTTTTGGTCGCTTGTCGCCGCTGTGGTTGCTCTCCCTAACCTCCCTAAATTCCTTAAACTCCCTAATCTCCCTTCGCGGCGAAACCCCTAACGTCGCTAACGCCCCTAACAACCCTCACCCCCCCCCTCCTGTAAAATCTTTAATAATTCCCCACCCGATTTTTTATAAATAAAAAATAATTATTAACTTTGCGGATGACTGTGTCGATAAAAATCGAAAAAAATATACTAAAAACCTAAAATTATGTCAAAACTTTACCAAAGAGCAGAGTACTCGGCACCGAGCGTGAAAATCTATCTCCACGCTGTTGAGTGTGGATTTCAGGGCACTGTTGGCTTTATTCAGTCCGATAGTGGCGGCAACAAATCTATTGCTGACCCCGATGTTGTAGAGCTCGAAACGTGGTAGTCGCCACCGCTCGCAGTTTCGCAACAAAAACTATCAACCATAACTAAAAAACCAACAAAACCCAGAGACTAAAATGAGACTTACAAAAAAAATAGCTGCCCTCTGTTTGGCAGCGACGATGTTTGTCGGATGTTCGCAATTCGAGGAGGAGGCCCCTGTTATCGGTGGCGTTGACGGTGCGGGTCGCATCGTGCAGTTTGCGGCACAGCAGCCGACCGATGACCCTTCGCGTGCGGGTATCGAGGAGTTGAAATCGGTATGGCACGGCGACGATGCACTGACCGTAGTCCGCTTCGATGCGGGTGCTGCTGACCCTGTAATTGTGAATTGTACTGCGGCAGCCGAGACGCTGACCGCCGACAAGAAGGGCATTACGTTCGGCTGTACGTCGAACTCGAATGCCGACACGCAGAACACATTCGTATATGAGAGTGGCGAGCAGTATGCACTCTATCCACAGATTGAGAGCCCTGTGCCATCGAATTTCAAGGCTGGCGAGGCGGGAGCACGACTCTTCTCGGTGTCGCTTGCCGAGCAGCAGAGTGCTTCGGATGGCTCGTTCCGCTATCCGTTGCTTATCGGTAAGTGGGACGATGTAAATCAGATGTTCTGCTTTGTCAATCCATTCTCGACCCTCCGCTTTACGGTCAAAGCACCTGCGGGCAAGACACTTACGCTCCGCAAGGTACAGGTCGTGGGTCGCAATGGCGAGATGATGTGGGGCGATGCTACCATCTCGGCAAATAGCGACTTTGCAAAGGTCGATGCCGTGGCGGTAGTCGAGAAGAACCAGAACGTGAAGGCGATTTTGGATTGTCAGGGTATGACCATTACCGACGAGGGTCGCGACGTATATATCTGCATCCCTGCACAGGAGTATGCCAAAGGTTTGAGCATCAACTTCATCTGCGACGAGGGTCGTATGAGCAAGGATTTGCGAACTTCGGGCATTACCACCAAGCAGAATCAACTTGTTACGGTGCCAGCACTTCCGCTCGACGAGTTGGACGATAGCGGCATCCACACAGCACTTTTGCGTGCTACCGACACTACGTTGGCATTTGGTTGGACCACATTGGAGGCGAATGCTCCATACCTCTACAACATCATTCCGAAGGGCTCGACCCACAACTTCGCAGCCGAGAAGACAAACACCTTCTTGTTGGAGTTGTTCAAGGATGAGGCTTGCACCGACCTCCACGTAAGTTGGGAGATTGCCAACAACACCACCGTTCTCGATGGTGGCTCGTCGGTTGCAATGTTCTCGGATGTAAATAACCCTATGCGATTTATCTTCACGGGTCTGACCCCATCGACCGACTACTACTTCCGTGTCAGCTCGACCGATGGCGATGGCGTGAAGCGTACGATGAAGTATCCGCGTGCGGTCAAGACCGTTGCGAAGGCATACACCGGTGCTATCACCACTTCGGGTGCTACTGCCGGCACGACTATCTTGTTCGAGAACTTTGCCAATATGCTCCTCGGTGGCGATATGACTACCCGCTCGGCAGGTTATTCGGTTTGCGATAAGGCGAACGTGACCACTATGGTGGCTGCTACGGCTACGGGCAAGACTCCGAATGTTACCAACTCATCAGCATATTATGTTGCACCATACGACACGGAGCATAACCTCTTCGAGACTATGCTTCCGTTGATTCCTGCAATGGGTCTCGGCAAGTGGGCGTGGGACGGCGATGCTTCGATGTGTGTGTTGGGTCTGCGTCCTGGCTATGTCAAGATTGGAGGCTCATCGAAGCACGGTATGTTGCTCACCCCACAATTGTCGGCACTGACCGAGGCATCGACCATCCGTGTACGCTTGAAGGCGAGCGTTGTCGGCGGTATGACTGTCGATGATGCCGAGCGTCCTGTTGCCGTTAAGGTTGTCGATAATGTTACGGTCGATGCTGCGACGCTTCAAGCTACGGCATACGACGTTATCTCGACTGCCGAGTTCCTTATCGAGGGCGACCAGACAGCGTGGAACGAGTACGAGGTCGTGTTGAGCGGTGCTACACCTACGTCGCGAGTGCTGATTATGGGTAACCGTGCGGGTGTCGATGTTCAGAGCCGTATCGAGGTCGATGATATTCAGGTTATCGTCGAGCGTGTCGATGGCGTTGCTGTGGCACAAGTTCGTGCTACGGATTCGAACCTCACCATTGCGTGGACGGTTTCGTCGCAGAATATCCCTTACCTCGCTATTCCGTATATCGACAATGCTGCAAGCCACACATCGAAGATGAGCTTTGCTACCGATATCACCCACTCCTATAAGTTGGCTCTCTATGCCGATAAGGAGTGTACACAACTCGTAAAGAGTATTGCCAAGGTGCCTGGCTCGGGATTTACCGATGTAACCTCAACTTGTTGGTTCCCACGCTTTACGTTTACGGGTCTGGCAGCTTCGACCACCTACTATGCGGTTGTTACCGATGAGACCACAGGCTCGTCGAGCTATCCGTTGGAGGTTAGCACCGTTGCTCCGGCAGCCGATGCAAGCAAGGTTGTAACGGCGGCAGGCTCGGCTACGGCTGGCTCGCTGATTCTGTTCCAGAACTTCGGCAATATGCACTTCTACAGCGACTATGCTACGGCTGCTGCGGGTTACTACCTCTCGGGTCACAACTCTTCGACCGAAAACCCTCCACTCACGGGTGCGGTAACGGTTGGCAGCAACTTCAACGGTCGTAAGGTCAATTTCTATGCAGCAAAGAGTGGTGTTGGTCTCTTCAACAACCACGTTAAGGCATTCGACT
>JAZRCC010000148.1:0-3062 GCA_045635405.1 Alistipes sp. | reverse complement strand
GCAATTATGGAGAAGATTCGCACCACCGAGTATGGCCGTTGCGTATTCCGTTGCGACAACGACCAATGCGACCACTACGTAACCACACTCCTATTCGAGGATGGCATAACCGCAAGCTTTACGATGGATGCCTTCACTCCTTGGGGAGGTCGTCGTACCCGCATTATGGGAACGAAGGGTTATATCGAAGGCGATGGCAAGAAGTTCACAATCATCGACTTCCGCACACGCAAACGTAAGGTTTGGAACAAGAATATCCGCGAGATTGAGGAGTACAAACACGCAGGCCACGGTGGTGGCGATGTAGTCCTCACCCGCGACTTTGTCGAGGCGGTGGCTATGCACGACCACAACAAGCTGTCGAGCAGTATCGATGCCTCAATCGAGAGCCACATCATCGGTTTCAAAGCCGAGGAGAGCCGTCTGTCGATGCGAAAAGTTAAAATTAAGTAACATAATAAAAATTTTATCACTATGCTTAAAATGTTGTTAATAGGAGGCCTCGGCATTGGCGAAATTGCCCTGATAGTCCTCGTTGTACTGCTCTTCTTCGGAGCTTCGCGCATACCTGCACTATTCCGCTCAATCGGTTCGGGCGTAAAGGCGTTCCGCGACGGTGTCGAAGGCAAGAGCGATGACTCTGCCGGCGAACAGAAGTAGTCGGGCCGAGTGCAAACAAAAAAAACAGTAGGGCGACACCCTACTGTTTTTTTATCTATTGGTCACTACGACCAACTACTCTACGAATACGATTTTCGACATATCGCGAGATTTTGCCTCCGGCTCTTCGGCAGGATAGCCCACCGCCAAGGCGTACTGCAAAACATACTCCTCCGAGAAGCCCAACGATGCGAGGAATTGACTGCCGGCCTCCGAATTAAGAAATCCGACAGGTGAGCCCAAACAGCAAGTTCCCAAGCCGAGCTCATAGGCTGCGAGCATCATATTTTCGCCCAACAGACCAACATTTACGCCTGCGTATGCCGATGGTTTTGCCGCAACAAAGATTACGGCAGGAGCATTGCGGAACATATTTTTGAAATCTGCCGTAAGCAGATGGTCACCAAGCGGAGTACCCTTCACCTGCTCGACAAATGCTGCCGTACAGCGGTCAATCCACGCCTTCGAGCTTACGATGCGTAGCTCCCACTCCTGACGATTCATTGCACTTGGTGCCAACACACCACACTCGGCAATCTGCTGCAACTTTTCGCGTTCAACCTCACGCTCTTCGTATTGACGAATACTGCGACGACCCTCGATAGCCTCACGAACGGTTTGAGGTGCTTTTTCGGTCGGTTTTGTAGCCAACCGCAGACCAATCAACGCAGTGGCACACAACAAAATAGTGACGATAATCTGTTTCATTCGCTCATACATTTTTATCCACGCACATTGTGCATAGATGTTATTCACTCTCACACAGAGTACCCCCGAGCAGAATCGAACTGCTATTTAAGGTTTAGGAAACCTTCGTTCTATCCGTTGAACTACAAGGGCTTATATCTCGACCGCAACGCATTGGTCGCAAAAATCATCGGCAAAGATATGAAAAATTCTTATAGTTTATATACCTTTGCAGCCACGCAGTGTCGATTTTTTCAAAAAAGTGGCAACACTTGCGGACAACAACGATGAAAAAATGGAGATTTTTATGCAATAATGGCGATGTTCCAATCTGGATATCACTCATTCCGTTTGCCACTCTGATTGCTATTTTGGCACTTGTCATCAGGTGTTTCGGTGCCGATGCAATCAATGGCGGTAGCCAAATCGCACTCATCATCTCGGCGGCTGTCGGAGCAATGCTCTCTATCACACTGTGTGGCACAGGTTGGCAGCGTTTGGAGGAGGCAATCAGCGAGAACATCCACACCTCGGCTTCGGCAATCATCATCTTGCTCCTAATCGGTGCCGTATCGAGCAGTTGGATGTTAAGCGGCATTGTGCCGACGATGATATACTACGGTTTGCAGATTATTCATCCCACCCTCTTTTTGGGTATTGCCTGCATAATATGTGCTGTCGTTTCGCTTGTTACGGGCAGTTCGTGGACCACGATAGCCACCGTAGGTGTCGCTCTGATGGGTATTGGCGAAAATATCGGCTACAGCGAGGGTTGGACTGCGGGTGCCATCATATCGGGAGCCTATTTCGGCGACAAGATTTCGGCACTCTCCGACACAACGGTTCTCGCATCGGCGTCAGCACGAGTACCTCTGTTTGAGCATATCCGATATATGCTGATTACAACGCTGCCATCGTTCCTAATCTCGCTCGTTGTATTTTTTACTGTCGGTGCGAGCAATCTACACCAAGCGGCAGTCGATACGGAGGCCTTTTCGGCAGCACTTACATCGACATTCAACATCACCCCGTGGACGCTTATCGTGCCGCTAATCACCGCACTGCTGATTTTACGCCGATTGCCTGCCCTTGTCACGCTCTTTGCAACGGTGGCTATGGCGACAATCGTTATGCTGATATTCCAACCGCAAATCGTCGAAACAATAGGTGGCAGCGACTCGTTATCGGCCATTCGAGCGATACTTATTACGTGCGGTAGCGAGACTGCTATCGAGACTGGAAATGCGGCGTTGAACGACCTTGTAACCACAAGTGGAATGGGTGGAATGTTGAACACTATATGGCTGATACTGTGTGCGATGTGCTTTGGTGGTGTGATGGCAGGCAGTGGTATGATTGCCTCACTCACTCGCTTTATGATGCACCTTGCACACCGCCCGACAACCACCGTTGCGACAACACTTGCGACGGGCATAATGTGCAACCTCACGACCGCCGACCAATACATATCGATTATCATCACGGGCAACACCTTCCAGCCGCTCTATCGTCGTCGTGGTTTGGAGGGGAGATTGTTGAGTCGCTCGGTCGAGGATTCGGCAACCGTAACCTCGGTTTTGATTCCGTGGAACTCCTGCGGAATGACCCAATCGACCGTATTGAATGTCACCACACTCACCTATCTGCCCTACTGTCTGTTCAACATCATCAGCCCGCTGATGTCGCTTACGGTGGCTGCAATTGGTTATAAAATT